>JASFJX010000118.1:0-8138 GCA_050119385.1 Candidatus Thiodiazotropha sp.
ACCGTGGTGCAGACACCGCAAAAGCGTTGGGTGTAGGTCCAGGCCTCGCGGGGGTCGCGGCCCAGCAGGATCTTCTCGATACCGCGCCACATCTGACCGGATGACCAAGCCTTGCTCACCTTGCCCTCATCCACCTCCACATCGATGCGCAGGTGGCCTTCGATGCGGGTTATCGGGTCAACAGTAATTCTTGTCGTCACAATGGAATCTCCTCAAAGGTCAGGCAGCGTCTGCGTTGTGTAGCACGGGGAATTTCTTCACCATGAACAGAAAGGCCATGATTTCCAGGGCCACCATGCCGGCGGTGACCATGATCTCCGGTGTGGAGGGGAAGTAGCTGTAACCCGGGCCCGGGTCGTAGGTGATCAAAAAGGCGTTGAAGCGGTAGAGCGAACCCGCAAACAGCATCGACACCGACACCCAGAGCAGCAGCGGGCCGTGGCCTCGCTGTTTGGCAGAACTCAATACCACCAGGGGAAAGACGAACAGGGCCGTCTCGAGTAGAAACATCAGGCTGGCCAGGTCGCCGGCGAAGATCAGACCCAACTTGCCGTTCACCAGGATCTCGCCGAAACGGAACACCAGATAGGCGGCGATCAGGCCGACGATTCCCTTACCGAGACCCGCCAGCAGCGGTGTCTCGGAAGGGCGGCGGAAACCGACGCTGCTGAATGAGGCCTCGAAGACCACAACCGCGAAGCCCATGGTCAGGGCGGTGAGAATGGCCAGCAGAGGTTGCAGGTGCAGTGACTGCCATAGGGGGTGCACCTTGTAGCCCATGGCGATCAGCATCGAACCGAGGGATGACTGGTGCATGGTCGGCAGCAGTACGCCGAGGGCAATGAAGAGAAACAGTACCTTGTTCAACGCCTTGATCGTGCCCCGGGCACCGATCTTCTCCAGCAGGGTGGGAGCGAACTCGATGCAGAGCACCAGGATATAAGTGGCGACACAAAGACCGACCTCCAGCATCACCGAATTGAAGTTCATGTGCCAGGGAGTGAAGATGTTGTAGAACTGCCAATAGCGGCCCATGTCGATCATGGCGCCGATACCACCCAGGCCGTAGCCGAGCAGGCTGGCCAGCAGGGCGGGGCGCATCAACGGATGGTACTTGCCCTTGTTCATCACATACACGGTGATGGCCAGGGCATAGCCACCGCAGGCCAGCGCAGTGCCCACCACCACGTCGTAGACCACCCAGATACCCCATGCGTAGCCCCCGTTGAGATTGGTGACGATTCCCATGCCATGGATGAAGCGCTGGGCCAGGTAATAACTACCAATCAGAGCGATGACGCTCAGTGCCAGGAAAGGCAAGGTGACGAGGGGGCGTTTCAGGGGTTGATGGGTACTCATGAGTCGTCTCCTTCCTCGTCGCCGGTGTTACGCCGCACCACATAGGTGAGGCCGGCCAGGGCCACCGCGGGCAGGGCCATGTAGCGATAGAGGGTGTGCTGTACCGTCTCCGAGATGGAGGCATAGGAGCGTTCCTCAAGCGGCGGCATGCCCAGCTTGTCGAAGGGGATGGTGGAGATATGCATGACATTGGTACCGCCCGCCTCCTTCTCGCCCCAGATATGTTGCCGGTATTCGGGCGCTGCCTTCTCATGGTGGCTATCGGGGTTGCGCACGTCGCCACGGGGATAGTGATAGGTTTCGCCAGGCCTTAACGCCATGCGGCGCTTGGCCTCTTGCAGCAGTGCCTTACGGGAACCGAAAAGGGTGGCGCCGGTGGGGCAGGCCTCGGCACAACCGGTCATCTGGCCATTATCGATACGCTCCACACCGGGCTGATTACACATCTGGCACTTATGTATCTGGCCGAAGGGGTTGCCGTAGTCGAACTGGGGCACGTTGTAGGGACAGCCCACCATGCAGGTACGGCAGCCGATACAGGCGTCCGGGTGATGAGTCACGATACCGGTCTTCGGGTTACGCCGCATGGCCGTTACCGGGCAGACCGAGACACAACCCGGATCGACACAGTGCATACAACTGCGCTTTTCGAAGGCGTAGCCGTCTTTCACCGCATCTTTCAGATTGCCCTCACCCTCCCTGTATACCTTTATGACATTCAGGGTCTGGTGTGAGAGGTCGAGGGCGGCATCCCACTGAGTCTCGCCACCCATGGGTGTAGGCGGCATATCGTTGATCTCCTTGCATTGACTGACACAGGCCTTGCAACCGATGCAAAGGGTGGAATCGTAGAGCATGCCGATCGCCTCATCCGCCGGCTCCAGGTTACCTCGCGCTCCGGCATTGCCGGTCCCCAGCAGGGCCGCACCACCGCCGAGGGAGGCTTTGAGAAAGTCTCTGCGTTTCATTGTGCTCCCCTTAATCTCCGTCCTGTTCTTTGTCGTCCAGCTTTTTCGACGCCATGGCGGTGGCGCCCACCGCCAGGCCGAGCGCGGTGCCCGCGATGGCTGCTGTTACAGGGGAGATGGCCACATTACCTTCCCGGTCGGTGATGGAGGGAAACATATTGGGTGGTGTGTGGGTCTTCACATCGGATAGGCTAAACAAGGGCTTATTGAAACCGACGCCTCCCTCTGAACACCCGAAACAGGGGTGTCCGACACCGACGGGCCAGACACCGCCGCCTACGTTGTTGAATTCCAGGCTTGGACAGTTGTTGTAGGTCTCCGGGCCCTTGCAGCCGAGTTTGTAGAGACACCAGCCCTTGCGATGGCCTTCATCGCCGAACTCCTTGGCGAAGCGACCGGCATCGAAGTGGGGCCGGCGATAACAGTTTTCATGGATCAAACGGCCATAGGCCCATTTCGGACGACCCTTCTCATCAATGGGGGGCAGCTTGCCGTAGGTGACGAAGTAGAGCACCGTACCGATGAAGTTGGCCGGATTGGGTGGGCAGCCGGGGATGGTCACTACCGTCTTGCCGGTCAGCAGCTGGGGTGCGCCCACCGCCCCGGTGGGGTTGGGCGAGGCTGACTGCACACCACCCCAGCTTGCGCAGGAGCCGAAGGCGACGATGGCGGCAGCGTGCTCTGCCGCCTCCCGGGTGATGTCGACCATGGTCTCGCCACCGATCTTGCAGAAGATGCCGTTGTTGGCCATGGGAATGGCGCCTTCAATCACCAGCAGGTATTTACCTTTGTTCTCTTCCATCACCTTCTTTTTAATAGCTTCCACCTGGTGACCGGCACCGGTGTCGAGGGTTTGGTGGTAGTCGAGGGAGATCAGGTCGAGGATGAGATGTTCAAGGGAGGGTTGTTCGGATCGCAACAGGGCTTCACTGGGGCCGGTACACTCCTGTCCGTGCAGCCAGATCACAGGCGGTCGCTTTTTCGGGTCGGCCACTGCTTGCGCCATGGCCGTGGCAACATTGGATGAGAGGCCAAGGGATGCCGCCACACCGGTACAGAACTTGAGAAAGGTTCTGCGAGAGACACCCAGGCGTTTCTCCGCTGCTGAAAAATCGAAATCCTGCGCTGCCATCTGTCAGTCTCCAGTTATTTTTATGAGGTGATGAGAGTGCTGCAGTCTGCGAGAGACAATTTCATCTTTATATATAGCAAGTTATATGCCGGAAGAATTTTTTGTGATTTTTTATTGGCTTAGGGGCTTCAGTCAATTTAACAATTTAGAATTTGTGTTAGCTGTTATTGCATTTTTATCTCATTTGTGGAAAGAAGGTTTGCATTCACCAGAGGTATTGTCTGACTGATTAACAGAGGTTTTTTTGCCTGGCTTTTACTTCGCCATGGAGATTGCATCGAGCTGTGTACCGAGCTTTGTGGAAGCCGCCGCTTTTGGTTAAGATGCGCGGCACTTATTCCCCTGTTGATGTGAACCACTATGCTCAAGCTTTATAACGATCTCAGCAACCGCAAAGAAACCTTCCAGCCTCTGCAGACAGGTAAGGTTCGCATGTATGTCTGTGGCATGACGGTTTATGACCTGTGCCATCTTGGCCATGCGCGGGTGATGGTGGTATTCGATGTGGTCTATCGCTACCTGCGCTCAAGTGGCTACGAAGTGAGCTACATCCGCAATATCACCGACATCGATGACAAGATCATCAACCGCGCCAATGAAAAGGGGGTGCCCTTCACCGAGCTTACCGAAGAGTTCATCCAGGCGATGCACCAGGATGCCGACGCATTGGGTGTACTGCGACCCACGGACGAACCCAAGGCGACTGAGCATATGAATGAGATCCTGGCGATGATTAACCGCCTGATCGAGAAGGGGCATGCCTACGCCGTGGACAACGGCGATGTCTATTACGATGTACGCAGCTTCAGTGACTATGGCAAGCTTTCCGGTAAATCCATCGAGGATCTGCGTGCCGGCGCCCGGGTTGAGCCGGGGGACGCTAAACGGGACCCCCTCGACTTCGCGTTGTGGAAAGGGGCAAAACCCGATGAGCCGGCCTGGGATTCACCCTGGGGCCGCGGACGCCCCGGCTGGCATATCGAGTGCTCGGCCATGTCCACCAAGGCCCTGGGTGACAGCTTCGATATCCACGGCGGTGGCGCTGATCTGACCTTCCCCCATCATGAGAACGAGATCGCCCAATCCGAGGGGGCGACCGGCCATCCCTTCGTCAAATACTGGATGCACAACGGCTTTGTGCGCATCAACGACGAGAAGATGTCCAAGTCCCTGGGTAACTTCTTCACCGTTAGAGAAATCCTCGAGCACTATCGGGCCGAAGAGGTGCGTTACTTCATCCTGACCAGCCACTATCGTTCACCGCTTAATTATGACACCGAGCACCTCGACAACGCCCGTGCCGCACTGACCCGATTCTATACCGCATTAAGGGGACTGCCGAAAGCGGCGGCGGCCGGCGGAGAAAGCTTTGTCAGTCGCTTCCGAGAAGCCATGGATGATGATTTCAACACCCCCGAGGCGTTGGCGGTACTCTTCGATCTGACCCGCGAGATCAATCGTCTTAAAGAGAGTGATACCACTGCCGCCGCGGCCCTGGCCGGTGAGCTGAGAAAGCTGGGTGAAGTATTGGGCATTCTGCAGGATGATCCCGAGGATTATCTGAGGGGTGGAACAAACGCGGGGGATGACACCCTATCGGATGAAACAATCGAAACGATGATCCAGGCGCGAATCGATGCCAGGGCGGAAAAAAACTGGAGCGAAGCTGATCGCATTCGTGATGATTTGCAAGCGGCCGGGATTATTCTGGAGGATGGACCTCAAGGCACCACCTGGCGCAGGGGATGAAGAATAACGGTGGGGCAGGGCCCCACCGGATGACTGGATTGGATTGAAGCAACTGCCTTATTGGTAGCCCGCTATCCTTGCCAACACCCACCAAAAGGCATACGCCTTGCGGTTGGCGGTAATGTGCTGGGTATTATGTGCACCATAGGTGGCAACGCCGCCGGGTGTTGATCGGTTCTGGTACCAGTCTTCGCCCAATGTGTGAGTTGACTGCCAATCTTCATAGAAGTTGCCGCCGTAGCTGGCGGAGTTACCGTTGTCACCGGCATCCACGTAGTAGGTCCCATCCATGGCATGGGTGTCGATAGAGTAGTAATCGATGCAGAAATAGCCATTGGTGTCGCAGTAGTCGGTAATCAGTGCCGCCTGTTCCCGGGGGTTACCCTCTCCGGTATTCGCGCCGACATTGGCATGACCGGTCATAAAGATAAATGTAACCGGTGTGGTGCGAGTGTGGCCGGTATCGCTTCCTATCTTGCTACCGCCAGGTCCGTACTCGTCGATCAGAGTCTGCATCGAACTGAGGTAGTCCGCCACCGAGTGGTCGGCGATGTCACACCAAGACCACATCATGACATTGATGGCCTCGTTATCCGGGTCGTCGAGATAGTTGCGCACCTGGTAACGCCAGCTCACCCAGTCCTCATCGGCCTGGGATAGATCCTCATAGGCGCCGCCGATTTCGTTGTCGTGAAAATCGAGCATATCCGCATCGGGGAGAGAATTTCTGGTCACACCGAACTTGCTATCATCACCTGCTTTATAGTCGGGCAGGCCGAATACACCATAGCTAACGTGTGTGCCGTGGGAGGTGTGGTTATAGGCGATGTGTAGCGTAGTTCGGGCGGTGTCGATATAGCTATCGGGAATGGCTCGCAAAACGGCTTCGGTTGCCACTGCGTAATCGGCTACATAAGGGGAAGAAGAGGCCCCGTCATTGTAGTCATCACCGTCACTGAGATCGTTGTCGCCGCCACCACCTCCGCATGCAACAAGAAATAGACAGAGCAACATCACTATCAGGGGGGGTGTTTTCAAGCTATTTAATGGCATAGAGGATCTCCAGTGATGGCACTTGGTGATGAAACCATAGATTATTTAATTTCTATAGTGAATAGTTAACTCCCGCAATGTGATTCTGTTCAATAAACGCCTATACCCCCTGATGGGTTAGTTCCTCGAGCTGTGCAGCTCCGCTGCCTGTAATGTGTTCTCCAGCAGGGTCGCGATCGTCATGGGTCCGACCCCGCCGGGTACCGGTGTAATCCAGCTGGCTCGCTGGCTGGCCGATGCGAAATCCACATCCCCCACCAACTTACCCTCTTCGTTGCGGTTCATACCCACATCGATGACGATGGCCCCCTCCTTGATCCAGTCACCGGGCACATACTCCCCGCGGCCGATGGCGACAACCAGGATATCCGCGTTGCGCGCTTTCTCTGCCAGATCCTTGGTTCGGCTGTGGCAGACCGTGATAGTGCAGCGGGCCGCCAGCAATTCCAGGGCCATGGGGCGGCCGACGATATTGGACTGACCGATGATGACCGCATCAAGACCCTCGAGTTTGTGGCCTGTTTTCGCCAGCAGGGTCATGATCCCCTTGGGTGTGCAGGAGCGTAGCAGGGGCATGCGCAGCACCAGACGCCCGACATTGTAGGGATGGAAACCATCCACATCCTTGGTCGGCAGGATACGCTCGATAACCGCCTCCTCATCGATCTGCTCCGGCAGGGGCAGTTGCACCAGAATGCCATCGATGGCTTCATCCCCATTCAGCTGATCGATCAGTGCCAGCAGCTCTTCCTGGGTGGTCGAAGCCGGCAGGTCGTGGGAGACAGAGTGGAAACCCACCTCGTCACAGGATTTTCTCTTATTCCTTACATAGACCTGGGATGCAGCATTCTCCCCCACCAGGACCACCGCCAGACCGGGTCGGCGCAAGCCTGCCGTTACGCGTGCATCCACGCTTTGTTTGATCTGTTGCTTGAGATCGGCCGCGATGGCCTTGCCGTCTAAAATCTGCGCACTCATGGAGGTTCCCGTGGGTCTCATTGAAATCAGGGCTGGGATGATACAGAAAGCTGAACAAGCTGTCAGTGTGAACTACCTGCCAGCATTGGCCTGGGAGGGCAGTGTGATGTACTTGCCACCATTGACCTGGGAGAGTATCGACAGTATTATTCCCCCCCTTTGCTCACCCAGGGTCTAGAGATATACTTTTGGTGTGATTTTCGGGGTATAGCGCAGTCTGGTAGCGCGCCTGCTTTGGGAGCAGGATGTCGGGAGTTCGAATCTCTCTACCCCGACCAGTTTTCTGCGCCCGTAGCTCATTTGGATAGAGCATCGGCCTTTAAGCGCACCTGGCCATGGCCAAGTGCAATCAGGAGCCTTTATGGGGAATGCAACCCATAAAGTGGATCGCACTGTATCGGGGAAACCTTAACAGGTGGTGCTGATGGCAATCCCGAGGAAACCTTAGGTTGATCCATCCGTGATTGATGGATAGACAACCAGCATCAGCCTGTAACTAACTGCAGGCCACAGCCGATGCTTCGGGGATCCGTAGAGACTATACGTGCGACACCTGAGACGGTGAAGAGATAGTCCAGACCACAAACCCAAATAGGGGCGTCGAAAGACGTAGTTGGTAAGCTAAGCCGAGGGTAGCAGGTTCGAGTCCTGCCGGGCGTGCCAAGTCTGCAGGGCAGGTTGTTGTGTTGCAGCCAGATAGAAAACGGTTAATGGTGGACGTAGCTCAGTTGGTAGAGCTCCGGATTGTGGTTCCGGCGGTCGTGGGTTCGAGACCCATCGTCCACCCCATTCATACCTTGGGCCATTAGCTCAGTTGGTAGAGCAGTGGACTCTTAATCCATTGGTCGTAGGTTCGAATCCTACATGGCCCACCAAATTACTATCGAAGCCCGGACCTA
>JASFJX010000119.1:0-8120 GCA_050119385.1 Candidatus Thiodiazotropha sp.
AGCTTTCAACCCGGTACGCGAAAACTGCGTCGTCATCATATTGATGAGTCTGGGGTCAATCGTTCGATAAAGACTGCCGCCCAGCGTGCGGGTATCGGGAAACAGGTTACGAGTCATACCATGCGGCACTCGTTCGCGACCCATCTGCTAGAGTCTGGTGCCGATATAAGAACGGTTCAGGAACAATTGGGGCATGCGGATGTAAAGATCACGGAGATTTATACCCACGTATTGAATCGTGGCGCTTTTGGTGTCAGGAGTCCACTGAGTGATCTGAATTTTCCTGACTGATTGCCCGTCTTATTGTTCGCGAAAACAACAATCACTTCACTGTAATCCTGTTAATTTCAGCAAGTACGGTGTTAACGGTTTAGTCCACCTGTATTCTCTGGTCAAGTGAGATTTGAGACATGAATAAACACCATGCAAAAAAGGGTGAAGGCTTTAGCGCCCTCTATCAAGAGTCAAGGGGTGTTGGTGGGAGGTAGATGACTGTCCACGTTTACTGCTTCACATTTACTTGCTTTTACTAGGGAGGTAAGAATACATAATCGTACTGATCATTTTTAGTTCGTGAGATTGGGCGCAGGTCCGGGCCAGGCCAGACGAATCGATTGTATTCACTGAGCACGAGCCATGAGCACTCATCGTCCAAGCTGAGTCGTTGCTTGGTCCGTTGTGGGATTTCAATAACCGTAGCGCGTAATCGTCACAGTCTGTTCGGTGCGGCAAGCCGCACCGATTAGAGCAAGTACCTGCTTTTCTGGTCATACACTATTTAGCAGCTCTCCGATAGAGCAGGAGAATCAGACCGATGGCGATCAGCGCCCAGACTACAATCCAGACAATCTCCGGCAGGTAGGTGAGCTTGGTCAGCGCACTGCCATCCCCAATGTCCTTGCCATCGATCAGGTGGAAGGACGAGCCCAGTGACTCCACCAGCACGTAGCGATAGGCCACAACGAATTTTTACAACACCCCATTTAAATGGCGCGAATAATAGTTTGCGCGCCAAATAAAATGGCGCGATACTACCATTTGCGCCATTACCCAGGAAGAATCTATGCCAAAAAAAGTTTCCACACAGGATCTCGACCACCTGGAAGCTCTCATCACCCAACACCCGGAAGGAATTGGCGTGGAAGCGCTTTCTCAAATCCTTGAGTCCAGAATCTCACGCCGTACCCTGCAGCGCCGATTGGCTTTACTCGTCGAACAGCAACGTATTTGTACCGAGGGTGGAGGAAGAACGCTACGTTATCAGCCCATTTCTCGAGCGATCCATCGCACACTTACTGAAAAAATAGCGGTGGACGACCAGGTCTCCCGGGAGATTTACGTGCCCCTCTCGCACGAGGGAGAGGAAATCCGTGACTTTATACGCCAACCCGTCCAACAGCGTAAACCGGTTGGTTACGACCGTTTCTTACTTGAGTCTTACCTTCCCAATGAAACTGACTACTTGTCACCGGAGATACGTGATCATCTACACCGAATAGGGCGTTTCTCTGATAATGAACGCTTAGCAGGAACCTATGCCCGAGATATCCTTGGGCGATTATTGATCGATCTCTCATGGGCTTCGAGCCGACTCGAAGGTAATACCTACAGCCTCCTCGATACTCTGAATCTGATCGAGTTAGGTCGAGAGGCGGAGGGCAAACACCGTAGGGAGACGCAGATGATCCTGAATCATAAAGCCGCTATAGAGTTGCTTGTGGACCAAAGGGACAATATCGATTTCGATTCCTTCACATTTTGTAATCTGCACGCGTTATTATCGGAAAATCTACTAGCCAATCCTAGTGAAAGCGGGCGCCTGCGCCAACACATCGTGGAAGTCAGTGGCTCGGTTTTTCATCCGCTCGGTATCCCGCAGCAGATCGATGGCTTTTTTCGTATGATCCTGCAAAAGGCAATGCTCATCGAGGATGTTTATGAGCAGGCATTTTTCATTATGGTGCATATTCCCTATCTGCAACCGTTCGTGGATGTGAATAAACGTGTATCGCGTCTTGCTGCGAACATATCCTTCATTCGATCCAACAGTTGCCCCCTTTCCTTTGTCGATGTGCCTGAACAGGCCTATGTGGAAGGCACACTCGGCGTGTATGAGTTGCAGCGCATAGAGCTACTACGCGATGTGTTTGTATGGGCTTACGAGCGTTCTTGCCAACGTTACGTGGCTATCCGCGGAACCATGGCTGAGCCGGACCCAATACGACTACGTCATCGAGAGGTATTGATCGAGGTAGTGAGCGAAATCGTACAAAGCCTACGCCCCCCCGACAAACAATCGGTCCGAGATAAAGCAATATCGCTGGTACCGCAGGAAGACCTTGACCGGGTCGTTGATATGGCCCTGCATGATCTACAGAACTTGCATGAAGGCAATATCAGCCGTTACAGATTACGATTATCCGAGTACAGAGCATGGCAGCCGATGCAACAAATACCTGATTGAGATACCGCTTGGGTCGATTGATTATTACCGAATCTCGTAGGGGTTGCTCATAACAGCCGTACGTCTTCTCGTACTGACCCAGATCATGCCCGGCCAATCCCAGGTTGTTGCGTACTCTGCCCACATCCGCTGAACTTACCACCTTGCTGCAGATGAAGGGAAAGGGATTTTTCCTTACAGTTCTGGTGTAGCCCCTATTATTTCTATCATCCTAAAAAGATCAGTTGGACAGGGTGAAGTGTGCGTTTGTGGTGGTGCAGGGCAAGGCGCAACGACGCGCAATAGCCTGCTATTGCAAGGAGTTGCAACGCTGCCATGCGCCGGCACAAGCGTGCAATTCACCCTGTAGCGTAACTCACCCGGTGGGTGAGTATGCTTATCGGACACTTTTTCTATAAGAACAACAAATAAGTAGCAGAATGGAGCGGTCAACTGATTTTTTTAGGATCATACAGCTACTATTTTATTAACTCGGCGACTAAGTAGGTTGTGTTCAGCCGACGTGTGCTGGCCTACAACAAGGCATCAATCAGTCTGTATGGTGAGGCTCGCCGCACCGAATAGAGCAAGTGCCTGCTTTTCTGGACAACACTATTTAGCAGCTCTCCGATAGAGTAGGAGAATCAGACCGATGGCAATCAACGCCCAGACAACAATCCAGACAATCTCCGGCAGGTAGGTGAGCTTGGCCAGCGCACTGCCATCCCCAATGTCCTTGCCATCGATCAGGTGGAAGGGAGAGCGCAATGACTCCACCAGCACGTAGAGCCCCACGAAGGCTACGAAACGGTGAGTCCATTTACGCTTTCCATATCGGTAGGCCAGCAGGAACATAGCGACGATGGCGAGTAGTATCCAGGGTGTTACCCAATCGCGCACCCATAACAGGCCTGTCAGCACCACCAACAACCCCAAACCCAGGGCGATGGCCTTGGCCTGTTTCGCGCTGACCGAGAGGTAGATCAAGGCACCCCAGAGGGCGCCGCCGGCATAGCCGGAGAAGAGTACCAACAGTATCCAACCACCCGATGTCAAACAGCTGCCGGAGGTGTCGAAGGCGAGTTGGATCTGGTGGATACGGCCTCCTGTGAGCAAAGCGGCGAGACCGTGAGACAGCTCGTGGAAGAAAGTCTGAAACCAGTCAAGAGGCAAATGGACGAGGGGAATGGCTTTGACGATCAACGCCAGCAGGAGTTCGAGTAAAAAAATAGTATTAATGCGACGCAAAAACAGCTCTCCTGAGATCCGGTAATTGTTCCAGGATTGTTCGGTGCGGCTCACCGCACCGAATAGATTGAAGGCCGCTTTGATATCACTGGCCTTTGTCCCCGGATGTTGTTTTGGACAAGCGCCTTTTGGTGGTGCGCTGCTTGGTCACTGAACGCTCGAGGGTTTCTATCTGATCACCCAGCAGCTTGACCCGCTCCCAAATATCGTGGTCCATCTTCAGCTTGTGCTCCATGGCTGCCACCACCGGCAGTAGGGAGTTGTTGATGGCATCGCCCATGGCGTTGAGCACCTTGTCCATGCCGGGGACTGGCTGATTAACTACCTGCACATTGAGTTCCAGCTCCCGCATCTGTTGCAGCAACTGTTTCAGCTCCTGCTGCAGGGGATCGAAAGGCTGATCGGCGAAGATACGGTTGAGCGAAGCCTCGATGGAACCAAGTCCACCGGAGACATGGGCGATCTGATTGGCGATCTTAGTCACCGCATCGGCATCCTCGCCGCCCATGCTCTGGATACGGGCGAAATCGGCCTTGATCTGCTGCCAGCGGGCTTGCTGTTGCGGATTCAGGGAGTCGTTGAGTTCACCCAGCTTGAGCAGATTCTCCTCGGCCCCGCTGGTGAGGGTCTGGGCCTCACCCAGGTAGTGGTCGTGCAACAGGGCGGTGAGTTCCTCATCGTTCATCACCGCGCTGACCTTCTCCGCCAGCTTGTTCATGTTGCGGTAGCTGCCCTGCAGTTTGAAGGGGGGTTCGGTGCGGTATTTGTCGGCCTGAGCGGCAGATTCGATGTACTGGCGATTAACCCGCATCACTGTCTGCTGCACCCTGAAAAGACGCTGCAGCACAGCACTGATCTCGTTCTTTTCGGCGCTGCTGTAGGGGTGAGCAAAGTCGGTGTCGGGTATCACCTCGCCTCGGGCCAGACGGATGAAGCGGTAGACATCCTGCATATCCCGGGTCGCCAACGGAGCGAGCGCCGGGTTGGAGGTCAACGCATTTTCGATATAGCTGAGGGAGAAGGCTTCTTCACGCCCACTGAGCACGTCGCCCAGATTGTAGATATCGGCCCGGTTGGCCAACATGTCGGGGATCTTGAACACCTCCCCCGACTCCGTATAGGGATTGCCGGCCATGATGACGCAGAAACGCTTGCCCCGCATATCGTGGGTCTTGGGCTCATCGCGCCATACCCCCTCGATACGCCGTGTCGCATCGCTCAGGGAGATGAACTTCTGCAGGAACTCCGGGTTGGTGTGCTGGATATCATCCAGATAAAGCATCACATTATTGGCCATCTCCAGACCGAGATTGAGTTTTTCCAGCTCCTGCCTGGCGGTGGCATTGGGGGCCTGAGCAGGATCGAGAGAGCTGACCTCGTGCCCCAGAGAGGGGCAGTTGATCTTGAGAAAGATCAGCCCCATTCGATTGGCGATGTACTCCATCAGAGTGGTCTTGCCATAACCGGGAGGCGAAATCAGCAACAGCAGACCCATCTGGTCGGTGCGCTTCTCCTCACCAACCGTACCAAGCTGTTTCGCCAGATTGTCGCCGATAATCGGCAGATAGACTTGGTCGATCAGCCTGTTGCGCACGAACGAGGAGAGGGGACGGGCCTTGAAATCCTCGATTCTCAGCTGCTTGCGCGAGGCCTCGATAAGTTCGGAACGACGAACCTTGAAGCGTTCGAACTCAGGTACGACAGTGTTGCTGTAGCGATGGAGCCGCAGGAGAAATTCGGGCAGTTCGAGATACAGGGTTTGGTTGTCGATCCGAGGGTGGTCCCCTAGTAAGCCGGTAACACTCTGTTGGATGGTGACAGTGTTGACCTGCAACGGCAGTGAGTCATTCAGGATCATCAGGGCCACCGCTTCATCGCGGGCAAACGCATGATCAGGCTGGGGCTGAAACTGTAGCAGACCATCGATCCAGGAAGAGGCCAACCGCCAACCCCGTCCTATCTCATTGGAAAGGTGCTGCAGGGTCTCCGTGAATGCCGTCTGATGGTGGACGGCCTTCATCTGCTGGCGTAAATCCTTGGCCAGGCGATCACCATTGCGGCTCACTTCAAACTGCAGTTTAGGCTTGGCAAATTCAAGAGAGAGGTACTCAGCGGCAATCTCGGCCTCCTGCTCATCGAAGGGGAGTCCACTCTGGCCTATAAAATCGAGCAACGTTCTGGTTAACTCACCTCGCAGGGATAAGAAGGTATTGGAGACATTGAAGGTCCGTTCGAGCTGAGAGAGACTCTGCGCCAACCGGGACCAAGCCATCTTCTGAAACTGCTCGGAATCCTCGCGATGGAGATGGCAGTAGAGGAGCCCCAGGGCGCGACCTCGCGGGCTGAAACGTAGCAGCCCGGCATTCTGATACATCGCCAGCAATGCGCTGAGCAGCTTGGCCGCGTCCTGGTCGTGAATGCCTCTTTCATAGCCCTCCTGATAGCGGGGCGCCATGAATTGCCGGATACTAGTGGTCAGCTGCGCCTCGTCGCGGCACAGATCCATCAGCTGCTGCAGGCTGAGATCCGACTCACCTCGTTCGGTGCTGCGCAGCAGGAGATAGGCGAGGTATTCAGCGCGATAGACATCAGTATTCTCCGACGGCAGGGACTGCTCCCAATAGGCCTGCAGACGGGACAGGGTTTCATCCTGCATGGGTTCGAAAAAGTCGGTACCGGTGAGATGGAAGGCGAGCGCCTCCTGGTGGGGCACGATGGTCAGATCGGTCTCCTGGGTACTGATACTGAAGCGGTGCTTGCCCAACTTGATGACGTTACCGCCCGCCTCGAACAGATCCTGTTTGTCCCGTTGGACGCGGATCGACTGCTCCTTGGCGCTTTTCAGGCGACTCTCAATGTCGTCGGCACGGACACTGTCGCCCAGTTGTCGCAGGTTGTCGGAGAGGGTGCGTACCTTGCCGACCATGGCGTCGGAGGCAAAGTAGGTGTTGATCTCATCCTGGGTCTGCATGCCACGGGTTCTTTTCTCGATCCCATCCAACAGGCGTGAGGCGGCGTTGGCCAGATTCTGAATACGCCGCTGTCGCTCGTCGAGCAGGGTCTGCTTATGGGCCTCGAAGGTCTCGTAGATCTCTTCCCGCTTGGCGATGATGTCGTTGAGAAACTCATCGTGTTCGCTGAACTTACTTTCGAACTCCTCCAGCTGGACCAGCAGTTTTGAGAGCTGTTCTTCGCTCTTCTCCGGCGTGGTGGCTACACCCAAAGCGTTTATCACCGCTTGGGAAAAGAGGGTGAACTGGGCGCCGAACTCGGCCACCGCTTCGCGGCTGCCGAGGGACTTCAGGCGATTACGCAGTTTCGCCTTGGCCTGGTTGAGCTGGGCATAGACACTCGATAGGGTGGCCAGAATGTCGGTACGTATCCTGGCATCCTCCACCGGCAGGCTGTTGAGCATCTCAGAGAGCAGGTCGAGCCCCTCGCCGATCTCATCGAGGCGCTGTTCCAAGGGGCGCAGCTCGGTCACCGCCTGGCGCTTTTCGGCCTCGGTCAGGGTCTCTGCGATCTCCTGCTGATAGCCCTGGAAGGCATCCTCGCGCTGCAGGAACTCGATGGTTCGCGCTGAGAGTCTCTCCTGGGCCTGGAGCAGTTCCTGGTCGAGCCGTTCGAGAGCGCTCAGATCCATATAACGCTGTTCGCGCAGGGTCAGCAGGTGACCTCGCTGATGATTGATGCCCTTGAGCCCAAGCACATAATCGTCTGGCTTTCTGTAGTCGCGACGATTGATTTCGCGGATCAACTCCCGCTGTACACCTTGCGCCTCCTGCAATGACTCGGCGGCCCGCTGCTGGATGCCCTGAACCTTCTCGAACTCGTCCAACACCAGCTCGGCAGTCTCGCGGATAAGACGAATCAGTTCGCCGATGGCCCCGGTCTCCTGCTTGTCGATCCAGTGATAGCTGTCGAGGATGGTAGCGCAGAGTTTGATCAGCTCTTCATAGAGCAAAACGCTGGGACGCTGCTCCCGGACGCGATGGATGACGGAGTAGAACTCGGAGACGGCACGTACCAGTTCCGCATTGCCGATCTTGCCCAGCAGGGTGTTATCGGTTGCCGTGGCGGGGATATGCTCGTCACTGTAGAAGGGAGTACGCCAGACCTGCATGGGATGGTTGCGGGTCGGCTCGTCCGACTCGGTGTGAAACAGCATCGCCATGCCGTCTTCGAAGCGGGCAAAGCCGTGGCCGAGCAGGGGCGATTGCAGATCCTTGCGGATCAGGTTGTAGATATAGATAGCGATGCGACCCGAAACCGGTTCGTAGAAACGGTAGAGCACATCCTCCCCATTGGGGGATTTGACCACCCGCTCGAACTTCATGCCGCGCACGTTCTCGTCGAAGGACTTGCTCTCTCCGCTCTCCAGATAGTAGCCGCCGGGAAAGATCAATCCGTGATCCTCGGGTAGTTGGAT
>JASFJX010000120.1:0-8118 GCA_050119385.1 Candidatus Thiodiazotropha sp.
CAGCAGTGCGAGGATGCGAAATGTTTGGTGCTGAATGTGGAAAGTATTAATCAATGCATAGACTACAGGCTCATATATTGAGCCCCTGGTTCAGTATAGTAGTCACATGGCTATCAATAACAAAAAATTCCAGTTTTATCCGGCGCTAGAGCCGCATGTCAGTTCAAAGATCTGCTATGCCGCCGGTTCAATGATGTGTGTCTCGATTTGCGGGTTTGGACCTATATGAAGTGCGGAAACATCCATGTCCGGGGTGATTAGTGTCGACTCAATAGACATATAATTTTGGTTTTCCCAGAGAGTATCGAGCAGCTATGCGCTCTTGAGATTATCTGAAACTATACAATCGTGTCTGATGAAATAGAGAAAGGAGGACAGTTATGAATTGATCTTGAATGCTAAGAACTAAGGGATTTTTACTTTTTTGAATAGTAATTTTTAGTAATGGAGTAAATACGAATGAAGTCCTACAATGCTTTCGGAAAAAGCGTGTTCAGCAAGGCATTACTTATTCTCTTGTTATTGCTGTGTTCCCTCAGCGCCTATGCTGAGAGCCGTTGGGTAACCGGTACACATAGTGAGGAACTCGGCATGGTCTTGAGTGATAGAATACGACCTCGTATCTATCTTGCAGATTCTGCTAATGGAGAATTGGTTGTGATCGACTCAACGACAGAGGAAGTCGTAAAACGAATAGCGGTAGATGTTTCGATTACAGATATGGCCATTAGTAAACATAATAAACGGCTTGATGTGGTGGCAAATGGTACGGTATACAGCATCGAACTGAATAAGTTAAGCGTCATTCGCACCTACAATATTCCAACCGATGATGGAGGTAAACCGGTGAGGTCGGTGGCATTTAATCATAATAATCAAATTTTTGCTGTATCACTTAATGGTGACTCGGAATATGATTTAAGAAGTGATATATATCTTTTGAACTGGTCGGGGACTGAAGTTATTACAACATTCGTTGGTGATGCTACGCATGGATTCTATACCGGTCTTCTAAAAACCGATCCCACAGGAACGATTCTCTATGTGGGAGAGCAAGGCGTTTCACCTATGTCTATTCATAAATTTGACGTGCAAAATTATGATAATCCGGTCTACTTGGGGGATGGTGAGCACGGGTCGCTTGGGTCTAACTTGAAAGATTTTGCTGTATCTCCTCGTTACAACGAGATTTATATAGCATCAGGATCACCGTACGGGATCCAGGTGGTTGATGCAGATACTTTGGAACAGTTGAGTATCTATACCACTGGCGCCTATCCTGCGGGTACTGCAATAAGCCCTTTAGGTGATAAAGTCTATGGTCTTCGCTCCAGTGCTTACGAAAATTTCTTGTACGAATTTGATGTTGAAACTGATACCTTGATCAATGAGTATCCATTGCTTTCTAACGTGCTTAATGGAAAGGCTGTTGCAAGAGGGATCACAGTGGATGTTTTTGGGGAAAAAGCCTTTGTTGTGCATGGGAATAACTATCCATCATACACTTCAATGGATTTACAGGTTATTGACCTGAATCTTCTATCCTGCGGGGATTAGTCTAGATAGCTGAACAGGGTGGGAGAGTGGCAATGCTCTTCCACCCCCCCCTGCCATCTTTAACTGGTCAATAGTTGTATAGACGACTATAAATAGAGTGTATCTACATCCTTATTGTCGCTTGATGACCTATTAAATTAATTAATGGGTGCACTGACAATTCTGACGTTATTTACGCTAAATAGCATTTTTTGCTGGCTTGAATGACTATCTTCTATCTTGAAATTAGATAGAGCCCTTCAAACTGGTATAAATAGTTCTCATTAGGCGCATCAAGGAGGATGCCGATGGCTGGTAGCGAGCCTACTGAATCTGTGAAAGGCCTACGGAATCTGGCCTTTACAGCCGGCACCTCAAAGTATCCGATTCTGGATCATCTCACTGTGCCTGGAACCATACTCGATGCCTGGCAGGCGACCGTGGATCTGATCGCTGAAATCATGCATGTACCCGCAGCACTGATCATGCGGGTGCACCCATGGGAGATCGAGGTCTTTGTCACCAGTCATAGTTCGGGCAATGTGTACGAAGCCGGGGAACGAGCCAAGCTGGATACCGGCCTGTATTGTGAAACAGTGATGGATACACAGAATTTTCTCTGTGTACCCAATGCCTTGGAAGATCCCCATTGGGACAATAATCCTGATATCGAGCTGGGGATGGTCTCCTACTATGGATTGCCGCTGGCCTGGCCGAACGGGGAGGTATTTGGCACATTCTGTGTGCTTGACGACAAAGCGAATACCTACTCGGAAACCCATCGCGGGTTATTGGAGCGTTTTCGCGACAGCATCCAGCTGAGTATCGATCTAATCTATCAGAATCATCTGAATTCCTTAGAGAAAAAACGTACCAGTGAGGAGATGCGAATTCTCTCTCAAGCAGTTGATCAGAGCCCTGTATCAATTATGATAACTGATACAGAAGGCAAGATAGAATATGTCAATCGCACCTTTGAAGAAATTACCGGCTACAGGGAGAAAGAGGTCATTGGGAAGAATCCCCGGTTGTTACAGTCCGGCAAAACGCCACTGAGTGTCTATAAAGATCTCTGGATGGCAATCACCTCTAATTCCACCTGGGAGGGGGAAATCGAAAACCGCCGCAAAAATGGAGAACTCTACTGGGAACAAATCCGCATCGGACCGGTATTGGACTCACAAAGTAATATTCGTCATTTCCTGGCGTTGCGAGAGGACATCACGCATCAGAAAAAACAGGCGGAAAAGATCGAGCATCTGGCTTTTTATGATCCCTTGACGGATCTCCCCAATCGGGCGCTTGTGCTGGACCGGCTCAACCAGTTGCTTAGCGAAGCAAAACGCAACGAGAAACGTTTGGCAGTATTGTTTCTGGATCTTGATGATTTCAAGAAAATCAATGATTCACTAGGCCACATAGAGGGGGATAACATGCTGGTCGAGGCCTCCCAGCGCTTGTGCGATGCTGTGCGTGAGATAGATACCGTGGGACGTCTGGGGGGAGACGAGTTCGTGGTGTTACTGGGCAGTATCAATAGTGCCAACGATGTACATCCTATCGCGGAAAAGTTGCTTGAGCGTTTTCATGATAAATTCCAACTCAGTGACAAGGAATATTTGGTAACAGCCAGCCTGGGTGTCGCAATTTACCCCGATGATGGACTGTGCAGTACCGAGTTATTGCGTAATGCCGATACGGCTATGTATTGTGCCAAGGAACTGGGTAGAAATACCTACTGTTATTACACCCAAGAGATGAATCAGGACGTCTCTCGTCGGTTGTTGATAGAAGAGCAACTGAATGGTGCACTGGAACGAGATGAGTTTCATGTTTGTTACCAACCCCTGACGGATACCCAAACCAGAGCCATGAGAGGTGCTGAGGCACTGCTACGTTGGAACAATAGCGTCCTTGGTGACGTACCCCCGGAAGAGTTTATACCCATCGCTGAACGCACCAGGCTGATCGTTAAGATCGGCCGCTTTGTAATAAGCGAGGCATTGCAATGGGCGGCTGAGTGGAAAAAGGCCTTGAAAAGGGATTTTAAAATTGCGGTAAACCTCTCCCCGCATCAATTACGTGATGAGGAACTGGTCCCGTTCATAAAGGAGTTGCTCGAGCAGTACAGCATGTCCGGTAACTCTCTCGAACTGGAAATTACCGAGGGTGTATTGTTGCAAGGCAGCCCTTACGTCGATAAAGCCCTTGCTTCTCTCAATCAACTGGGTATAGGAATCTCCTTGGACGATTTTGGTACCGGTTACTCCTCTCTCAATTATTTGCGCAAGTACTCCTTTGATAAATTGAAGATCGACCGAAGTTTTATCCAGGATATTATTATCGATTCCACCGATCGCATACTGGTAGATACCTCCATTGCTATGGCCCATGGTTTGGGATTGGAAGTAGTGGCGGAAGGGGTTGAAACAGAAGAACAATTGCTACATCTTAGCGAGCAGCGGTGTGACATGGTACAGGGATTTCTGCTGAGTCATCCTATCGTACCCGAACAGCTTAGCCGGCTGATCTATAACGAGCCGAGCAGGGCGGTTTAACCCGAATGTTTCATTCGGGAACGCGATGATCTTTGTGCTATGTGATATTCTAAAACAAAAAGCTAAAACCAGAAAGCGAGCTTCTGCTTTCAAACGGCCAGATGAAAACGCCGGATTGAAAGATGTGCCTGCTCCTCTCTATATCTTGAGCCTGTTATCGAGGCAAGAAGCTCACACGAAACTCAACACCAGGCTCCATGTTCACTACATCCACCTTCCCTTGCATCGCAATGGTTAACTGGCTTACCAACGCCAAGCCGATCCCCGTCCCTACTGTTTCACGCGTGAGTTCGCTTTCGGATCGATAGAAGAGTTTGAAAATCTTTTTCATCTGGTCTTTTGGGATTCCTGGTCCGTAGTCACGCACCTTAAACACCAGGCCACTATCTTGTTGAGTCTGACATGAAATATCTATGGCCTGTTTGTCCGCTTTCGCAGAAAACTTAATGGCATTGTCAACCAAGTTAATGATGATCTGAGTGAAATAGTCTGGATCGACCTGCAATGTTCTGGATGCGCAGTCGTCAGTGCAATTTAAGTTGAGCTCGAATCCGGCGCGGGTTACTTGAGATTCGATCTTTGAATCTATCGTATCCATTAATTCAGCTGCCGTAACGGGTTTAAGCTGTACCTGCAGGTCGTTGCGGGTCATTCGAGCAAGTTGCAGCACATTGTTGATCAGTCGTGTCAGTCGCTCACTCTCATCGTGTATGTAGTTGTAGTACTCGCGCTTCTTGTCTTCCACTACCCAGCCCTCGCGTAGCATTTCACCATACATGCGTATCGAGGTGAGCGGTGTTTTCAGTTCATGGCTAACGGCGGATACGAAGTCCTGTTGTTGTGTAACCAGCTTTATCTGTCCTATGCCCAAGCGGTAAATGCTGAAAAAACCGGCGGTAAGGACTAAAAAAAGAATGAGCGAGATCCAGGCGATAACAGTGCCACCCGGGCCTGCTGGTAGGTGTTGAATGGTGAATATCAGGTCTAGATCGTTAAGGGGTGCGCTAAGCCGGGTTTGGTAGAGGAGGGCACCACGCAGTTCACCGCTACCTGTTTGATAATGGTTTCCTGTAGTGGCTGAATAGGCAGTGAGTACATTGCCCTGGTAGGCTGTAATCAGGTCACTCATGTTGGCTAATGATGTTTCTTTAAAGCTACTCCCGACGATGCCGTTGAGAAAGTCACGTTGTTCCAAAAGAGCGCCTTGTATATAGCGCTGCTTGTCACGCCAAACCTTTCTGTAGAGCACGATGTGGCCACTGTCTAAAAGGCTCATTTCGAAGGGGTCGATCTCACTTTCGAAGGTGCGAATTCGTAATTCGGCCGATTGAAAATCCTGCTGCGCTCCTGTGGTTGCCGGTTGTGGAAGCGGAGACTCCGCTACTGGCAGTGCACTTCGCTCCCTTCGCGGGGTGCGCTTTTTCAGTGTTGTTTTCTGTTTTGATTGAATCAGTTTTTGTTGTGCTTTCTGTGCGCCCTCAAAGCTGCTGTCCAATTGCAGGTCTTCCACACGGCCAAGTCTGTTGGCACTGGCAAGTGTTTTTGATTGTCGATCGACTTTTTGCTCAGATAGACGGTCGAATGCGGCTTGCCCTGACGCAAACTCTTCAGTGATTTCGTAACCAGCCGACACTTTATCATCATCACCGATTGCCAGGCCTTCTTGACTGCGGCGCATTTCCCTGCTTGAAGTGAAAAGGGCGCTGCTTTTTTCAGTGAGAGGGATCTCTTCCGGCTCAGCGTAATCCCTTCTGGCTTCCTGTTCTTCAGTATCATGTAGCTCTGCGCGAAGTAAGCGATTATCCCTGAGGATCGCGCGTACACGATTGGCAAGTTCTTGTCGTTGCTTCAGTTCATCGGCCTGGATGCCGTATTCACTGGTGGCTAGTGCGGAATCGGGCAGCAGCGGCGTTTTAAAAAAACCCTCGCTATCCACCTGGAAATATCCGATTATACCGGGTATCGGGGAATGTACTGGAAAACTCGACAACGTTGAACGTTGTATGAAGTTGCTCTTGAGATCGCCGGCAACGACGAGAAAATTGTAATCGGCGAATGCGCGCCGCTCTTCCGTTTCGATGAGTTGGGTGTAACCCTTGTCGATGCGTGTTGCCAGCTCTTCGGCCAGTAGCCGGTGGCGATGAAAGGCCTCCCACTTCAGCTGATCGTAGGCTTGATAGACGAGTAGGCCGCTGGGAATGGCCAGGGCGAAGAAAAGCACCATCAACCAACGGGCTAGTTGGCTTTTACTAAGGCTGGTGAGGGTAGAGCGAGCCATTTCAATCAACCAACAGGCGATAACCGGCACCCCGCACCGTGGTCAAAAAACGGGGTTCTGCCGAATCGGCTTCGATCTTTCTGCGTAATTTAGCGATATGGATATCCACGGTGCGGGTTTCGATATCGGCATTTTTCGCATAGCCCCACACTTTGTTGAGTAACTCTTCACGGGAAACGGGGCGCTCCCGGTGTTTATACAGGTATTCGATAATCTCCATCTCCCGTCGAGTGAAGGATAGGGGCTCATCATTGCGTGTGCCGGATAGGTTAAGAATATCGATCTCCACAACATCACTCAGCCGAATGAAGTGTTGGGCTGCCTCGTCGCTTCGGGAGCGTCGCAATACAGCCTGCACGCGCAGTACCAGCTGGGCTACCGAAAAGGGTTTTGCCACATAGTCATCGGCCCCAAGTGTCAGTCCGTGGACGATGTCTTCATCACTGGTTTTTGCGGTCAGCATGATGATGGGCTGGTCCTTATCCTGTTCACGTATGCGGTTACAGATATCGAAACCGTTCAACCCAGGCAGCATGACATCGAGCAGGATCATGTCGAAAGTACCAGTGAGGGCCTTCTGCAGTCCCTCGGGGCCTTCCGCCGCGCTGTCCGCGTCAAAGCCGTGGTAGATGAAAACGTCGATCAGCCCGTTACGAATCGCCTCCTCGTCTTCAATGATAAGAATACGGAGTTTTTGGTTCATGATGCGCCTAATCTATGCCGGTTTATTACATTATTAGATTAACAAGATATCGCGGGTGAAATGTAAATTCTATGTAAATCTACCATACACAGTTTTACTGAAAACTGTCTACTCGATAAAGCGTCCTGTTCTTAGACTGTGTCATAGATATTCAAACACAAGGAGACTGTCATGGCACTCATTACACGTATATCCCGTTTGTTTCGCGCCGACGTCAATGCGGTTCTCGATCGTATGGAGGAACCGGAGATCCTGCTCAAGCAGGCCGTTCGTGAAATGGAAGAGACGTTGGCCAAGGATGAGCAGCAGGTCAAGTTGATTGAGTTGGAGTTGAAACAGCTTGAGACGCGCCAAAGTGATCTTGCGCAACAGCTCAAGCCGGTCACAGAAGAGTTGGATCTCTGCTTCGATAGCGCTAACGAGGCGTTGGCTCGAACCCTATTGAAACGCAAACTGGAATCGGAACGCTACCTCAAATTTATCGCACGCAAGCATCAGGAGCTTGAAGAAGCGGCTGCTGAGCTCAAGAAGCGCAATGATGAAAATCGTTCGCGTCTCGAGTCGATGCGGCAGAAGGCTGAATTACTTGCAGACCAGGATGAAAGTGATTCGGAGCTTAATGCTTGGAACGAGCCGGGGTTCATGCATCAGTTCGCGGTCAGCGACGATGATATCGAGCTTGCATTTTTACGCGAAAAGAAGAGGAGGGCGCAGTCATGAAACGGCCCGGTTTTCTCGAAGGTGTCGCAGTTGCATTGGCCGCCAGTATCGGTGGCGGTGTGCTCTTTAGTTCACTCTCAACGGTTTTCAACACAGACTTTGTACTACGCCTGCTTATCGCAGCGATAGGTTTGCTCTATGTGCTCTATCTGTTAAACCGCAGTGGTGAAAAGGTTGGGCGTATTACCACCATGACCCTCTGGTTGACGAGTGCATTGGCGCTCTGGTTGATGGGATTGAGCTTGCCGCTTTATCTCATGATCCATCTGGGATTTGTCTGGTTGATTCGCTCACTCTATTTCTATTCCAGCCTAATCTCGGCG
>JASFJX010000121.1:0-8103 GCA_050119385.1 Candidatus Thiodiazotropha sp.
AGCCAGAGACGTTGTGTATGTCTGCCAGCCTGAAACATAGAGTGATCCGAATAAGTAGCCTCAATGGTAACCAATCCCAGATGAGAACTACCCAATATAGGAGGCCGTGAAAACTGTTTCAATAAAGTTTTAGGTAGCAAATATACCAATCGGGGTAAAGCGCGCAATGATCTTAGGAATTGCTCGGCACCTGGTGGTAGTTCCAGTGTCTTTAAATCGATGCCATCCCTTGTTGATTGGGTCTCTTCATCGTTCCAGCGAATTTCATGGAGCAATTGGTCGAGGGAAGCATGATGTCGTAACCGAAAGACATCATTAATGGCCAATACCTTAAGCAATGCACGCTTGGAAGTCTCATCCTTGATAAAAGTAACCTGACAGCCGGAATTAGCGAAGTGCTCGCCGAGTGATTGAGTGATTTGATCGGAAATCGGTTCACCAATATGCAGGCAGCGATTCGTGCATCGCTGGCTTATTGCATGAGTTAAATCGGGGTGTGTATTAATTGGTTCCCCTTTACCTGTATACGCTAGGGTAACAATGAGATTACCCTTTCGGTGTTGATTGTCCGTTGAGAACTCAAGCGTTTGTCTATACCCAAGACTGCTTGACTTGATCAGGATATTTTCAGCTAGCATACCCAAGCTAAAAGTTGCCGCACTACCATTTACATCAAGCAGGTTATGTGATCTGGCATGATTGATACTCAGGATGAGGCTATCGTCGTTACGCTTGATTAACCAAGGCTGCATGTTGCCGCCGGAGGGTGCAGAGATTGCAGCGGCTAGAATCTGTTCAAAGTCAGTGTCAGATAGGATGGTCATTGGATTCCTTGTCGGCTCTCAACTAAAATCACGGATCATCTATAAAGGCAGAACCTGGAAGGTTGCTAGAGTTATCAAGTAGAAGTGTAGCCAACTTAATGTAATCGGTCACTATCCGGAAAGGTATAACGAACTAAAGGGATTCCGAGTCTATGAACGCAGGTCGCTAGGTCCGGAGTAAAAGGTGACAGGAGATAGAGTGATATTCATATGATGAATTTGTCTATAACTATCAAAATCGAAACTCAGGAATGTTGATAGGTTTAGCAACAAATTCTGGATTTATATTGAGACTTGAGTGATATAAGAGCGACCTGACCTATCCATTTAAGCATCACCACTAAGCTTGACAAAGGTAGTACTTTCTTCTATCGATATAATGTATAGAAGGTCCTAAGTAGCCTCGTAATAATATCAATAACTATGAAAGCAGTTCTAAACTGTCGACTGGTTGGAGAACGACATTGAAAAACTACCTACTAGCATCCATTCTTTTGCTCATATTCACCACGATTTACGCAGCTGAACAAACCTACAGCAAAAGTCACACAGCTGATGAACCACACACGAAAAGCCATGCCCCTGGTAAAGCGCACTGGTCCTATAGTGGTGCGACAGGCCCTGAGCACTGGGCGGAGCTCAGCCCGAAATTTGTTGATTGCAACGGGAGAAATCAAAGTCCTATCGATCTAAACACGTTTATCGAAGCCAATCTTGAGCCGATAAAATTCAGTTTCAGTCTGGAGACTGATGTCATCAATAACGGCCATACGATCAAGGTTAGTTCCGACAGTGGGGGGCGTCTAGAAGTCGATGGTAAGTCTTTCAGATTATTGCAATATCATTTTCATGCGCCGAGCGAAAATCTTATCATGGGAGAGTCATTTCCAATGGAGGCCCATCTGGTGCATGCAGATGATCAAGGTAATTTGGCTGTGGTAGCGGTCATGTTCGAGGTTGGTGAAGAAAATCCCACTATTTCACGTATCTGGCAAGTCATGCCAAAACGTGTCGGTGACAAGAAGAGTCTCTCCTCTTCGGTACAGCCCTATAAACTCTTACCTGCTGATCGAAGCTATTACCGTTTCAACGGTTCATTGACCACGCCTCCTTGCACAGAAGGAGTACGTTGGCTGGTGATGAAGAAGCCGGTGCCGGTTTCCGCTAGACAGATTAGTGAATTCGAGCGTGTCATGGGTTACCCGAACAATCGTCCAGTGCAGCCGTTGAACTCTCGTACCGTATTAAGATAGAGGGCTACAGCTTCTACCGCATCAGGTCGAGCAGACCACCGCTGCCCTTGTTTTTGTTGATGTAGTTAGCCACATCAAGGTGGCCGTTGTGGAGGGCAAGATCCACAGCGTTTTCCCGCCGGTGATTTAAATGGTGGGCATCTACCTTGACTTCCAACAGGCGCTTCACGACATCCATATGCCCCTGCGCCGCCGCCAGCATCAGGGCTGTATTGCCTGCAAGGTTGTGGTGGTCGATGTCGGGACCATAGCGCAGTAGTATGTTAACGGTATGGACTGAGCCGCTTTTAGCCGCCAGCATCAAGGCCGTGTTGCCGTTGTCACTCTCGCGATCTATGGTCTTTTCTTTCTGTATCAGTTCGTTGACTAACTCTGCATAGCCAAAGGATGCGGCGCGCATCATCGGTGTAAGACCGTCTTTTGCATGGAGGTCTATTTGTGCACCTGAACGCATAAGCAGAGAGAAAATATTTTTACTATCGACATCGATGGCATGATAGAGGGGGGTACGGCCTTTCTCATCTGCCTGATTGACGGCCGCGCCGTTTCTCAACAATATTTTGGCGATCTCGGGTTCCTGTTTGGCTACCGCCAATATCAAGGGTGTGATGCCGTCATCGGTCGCTGTGTTGACATCCGCGCCTTGTGTCAACAACAGTTCGACGAGGGTTGGATTTTTATGTTCCACAGCCATATGCAAGGGCGTTACACCATTTTTGCCGACAAAATTTACCTCGGCCTTGTGATCGACCAGCAGGCGTACCAACTCCAGGTTATTCTCTCTACTTGCCAGCATGAGTGGAGTAGGGCTTGCAGCGGATGCAAGATTGGGATCGGCGCCTTTACCCAGTAGTAAGCTGACGACTTCAGTATGTCCTTGCCAGACTCCACGACTCAGTGGCGTGAGCCCCTCGGGATCGAAACCATTGATATCCGACCCCTGCTTCAACAAGGCCTCGACAAGCGGCATCTTTCCCCGCCATGCGGCCAGGTGCAGGGTACTCCAACCGACAAAGGGATTTCTCTCTTCATTGGTCTTGGTTCTTGATGGCATCACGGATAGACTGACCTTGGCCAAATCGGGGAACTCGCTCCTTTTGTTCTCGGTCTGGGTGGCTATGCCACCCGCAGCTTGTAACTTTTCGGCAATGACGTGATATTTGCGCAGTACGGCGATATCCAGCGGAGTTTGTTTATTACGGTTTTTCGCATTCACCTTGGCGCCGCTACTGATCAGTGCCTCTACCGCTTGGGCCTGTCTCCTGTTGGTTGCGACCAATAAGGGTGTGTTGTTGTTTGCATCATGAGTCTCGAGTTTAGCGCCGGCCTTGATCAGGCTGCGTAGGACAGAGACATGTCCCAGACCGGCGGCCGAATGGAGGGGCGTATCCCCCAGACTGTCGCTGGTATTTGGATTGGCATCGGCGGCAAGCAACAATTCCACTATGCTATGGCGATTGTTGATAGCTGCCTCGTGGAGTGCGCTGCGGCTGAATTTATCCCGGGTATTAGGGGAGATGCCACTGGCCAGCATTCGCTTGATGGTTTCTGACTTACCTGCTGCGGCCGCACGATTGAACAGCTCCGTGATCTGTTTGTCATTCAGACCGTCTGCGGGAGAGCTTGTCTCTAGATGTACGAGTTTTTTCTCTGCCAGTTTATGTCCCTCTAAAGCGGCCTTTTTGTACCAGTCAGTGGCGATCACGAGATCGGCTTTAACGCCCCAGCCGTTTTCATACATGGTACCGGTTGTGTATTGTGCTTCCACATGGCCCTGTTTGGCTGCTTGTAGAAACCAGTGATGGGCCTTGGTTGTATCCTTTTCGATCCCGCGACCTGAACGATAGAGCCCGCCAAGGGCAAATTGTGCATCCACATCACCTTGTTGGGCCAGCTCCTGATAGATTTCTATCGCCTTGGTAAAGTTGCGCAGGCGTATTGCCGCTTTCGCTTCATCGTGGGGGGATGCCTGAAGTAATAGGGGAAACAGCATGAGTACCATGCTCAGTAGACAGGCTGACTTGTACTGGCTAGGGGGGATGTCAGACTCGCTTTCAGGGCGTGCCATGTTTTGTTTCCACATCGATTCCTGTCTCTTTAAGAAAGTCTGTCGGTAGGATGCCACCGGCACAGATGATGGCCGCGTCGTTGGGTATCACGATCTTCTTTCCCTCTTTGTCGATGGTAACTCTCTTGGTTGAGAACCCAACGACATTCGAATTGAGCAATAGTTTAATCTTACCTGCACTCACAGCGGCATCCAGCTTCGCTCTGTTCTTCTTTTTGGCCCGGCTGAAGGCGCCGCGGCGATAGGAGAGCGTTACCCTGGTGCCCCGTTCTTTGGCAATGCTGTGGGCGGCCTCCAAGGCGCTGTCGCCGCCACCAACGACCAGGACATGCTGATTTCTATACTGTTCCGGGTCGATTAGTTGGTAGGTGATTTTACTCAGGTCTTCTCCGGGAACACCAAGTTTTCTGGGTGTACCTCGCCTGCCGATGGCAAGCAGCACAGTTCGGGTATGATAGCGATGTTTATTGGTTTTGACCTCAAACCCCCCTTTGTCACTGGGTGTGATCTTTTCCACCTGCTCATGATAATTGATTTTTACACCTGTTTTTTTCTCAACTCTCCGCCAGAAAGCCAGCAGTTTTTCCTTGGTCGTTTCAGTGATTTTTATCTTGCCGACCATTGGCATTGTGACCGGAGAGGTCATGACCAGCTTTCCCCTGGGGTATTGATACACAGCACCCCCCAGGTTCTCCTGTTCGACAGTCTTGTATCTCAGTTTCTTCTCCATGGCCCTCAGGGATGCGCTGAATCCCGCTGGACCAGCGCCGACGATCACGACATCCAGAGGCACTGAGCCCACTTTGGGGAGTTCATCAGCAATGTAGTCCATTGCCTTGTAGCCCTGTTCAATGGCGTTCTTGATCAGCCCCATGCCGCCCAGTTCACCGGCGATATAGATACCTGCCATACTGGTCTCGAAATTTGGTTTGAGCAGCGGGATGTCCACCCCACGCTTTTCGGTGCCGAGAACCAAGGTTATGGCGTCGAACGGACACTCTGTCATGCAGGCGCCATGGCCGATGCAGTTGGCGGGAGCGATCAGTTCCACCTTATCGACGATCAGGCCGAGCACAGGTTGGTGCGCCTGTTCCGGGCAGGCCTTGACGCAAGTACCACAGCCCATGCACTTTCTCGGATCGATCAACGGATAGAGTGAGGCGGGTTCTGTGAGACCGGCTTCGATCTCTTCGATTTTGAGCGCAAGGTTCCTTTTGCTTTTTCGCTTGTAGTGGACAATGTAAATTATCCATAGTGCAAGCATGGGAATTGCGTAAATTAGGTAGAGTTCTAAAGAGTACTGCATGTACCTGTTTGTACACAAAATTTCAGAGAGTGATGTAAGTCACAACCCACTAGGTCAGCGCCATAGAATACTACATATATACTCATTGTTTAGATACCATCCCCGCTAATCTATATTGTGTCGGCGTCTGGTTTTGTGAAGCTCATCAAAGATGGGAAAAAAATCCCAACCTATTATAGAATCGATGTAAATCTTGATTGAAGCTCGTGGTGAAACTCAACACAATCAGAAGTTATAAGTGATTGATTTTATGGCATGCTTATTAGGTATTCAAAATGAACACAGCCGCAATTCCGGCCAAGGCAAATGGGACGGTTAGATCACCCATAAATTGGCAGCGCCGGGCAGGCCAAATAATAACGCTTGGATTTACACTCTTTTCCATATTCCTGCTCTACATGGGGTGGCTCAATCGTGCGCAGGCGGTTTGGATAGCGGAATCAGGTTGGGGTTATTGGTTCGGAATTGTCGGTGGCAGCCTGATGTTGCTGCTATTGCTCTTTCCGATGCGCAAGCGGTTTCACTTCATGGATAAGTGGCTGACAGTCAAGTTTTGGTTCAGGGTGCATATGACGTTCGGTGTGTTGGGGCCGGTACTGGTCATGATGCACTCAAGCTTCCACATCGGATCCCTCAATGGTCAGGTGGCACTTTATAGTATGTTACTGGTGGCGCTCAGTGGTCTGGTTGGGCGTTATTTCTATAGTCGAGTCCATTACGGTTTGTATGGAAAAAAGGCAACCTTTTCATCTCTGCAAACGGATTCGAAAGAGTTGAAAAAAAAGCTCGGACCTTTATTTGAGCTTCAACCCAGGGCTAAAGAGATGTTGAAGCAGTACGAGCAACGGGTCATGGAAGCGCCTACAGGTACGATTAGCAGTGCCTGGCACTGGCTCAAGATGCGGTTCATGTCTGCCAGGATTTACCCCACCGTGATGCGAGACTTGAATAAAAAGCTCCTGGTCGTTGGTCATCTGAAAGATTGGGATAGAGCCAAGGTGCGGCGTAGACAACTTAAAATCAGTCGCATGTTGTTGGCTCATCGCAAGATACTGAGACAAATTCTTGAACTGCATTTCTACGAGAGACTCTTCGCGATTTGGCATATGCTCCATATTCCACTGACCATCACGATGGTGATTACTGGCTTTGTACATGTCTATGCTGTTCATGCTTACTAATAAAACAAGGGCAGTATTCTGAAGATTGTGATGTATCGAAACGGCTGTTATGCCTTTAGCTTATGCTTATTTATTTTCTGCTCAGTTACCCCCGTCATGGCTGGGAAACTGGATCTTGTGATGATGCCCGGTCCTGTAATAGAGGGACATGCTGAGTTCGAGGAGGAGTGTGAAAGCTGTCACGAGACATTAAAGAAGGCGGATCAAGTGGAACGTTGTCTCGCCTGTCACGATCATAGTGATGTGGCCAAAGATATAGAAGAAGGCAAGGGTTATCATGGCAGGCTCGATCCGGTGAAGGTGAAAAACTGTAAATATTGCCATACGGAACACGAGGGCAGGGATAAGGATATTATCAATCTCGATACTGAGTCATTCGATCACGAGCAAACTGATTTCGAACTTCTGGGGGCGCATATAACCCTAGCATGCAAGGTTTGCCATACCGATGAGTACGAGAAATATAGTCAGGCGCCTTCCGAATGCTTCGAATGTCACGAATCCGATGACGCCCACCAGGGAGAACTTGGTGAAGAGTGTGATAAATGCCATAGCGAAAAGGGTTGGCGCGAAGAACAGTTTTTCGATCACGACCTCGATACTGAATACCGTCTCGTCGGTAAGCATCAAGACTTGGACTGTAAACTCTGTCATGCCGGTGATCACTATAAGAACACACCGAAAGAGTGTATCGGTTGCCATCTGATCAATGATGCGCACAATGGCAGGTACGGTAAGGAGTGTGATAAGTGTCACGGCAGCGAAGATTGGAATGAACTGACCTTCGATCATGACCAGGATACGGAGTTTGAATTGGAGGGGCGTCATAAAGATGTCCCCTGTGATACCTGTCATAAGCAGGGACCCTTTGAGAAGAAGCCTAAGAAAACCTGTTTTTCATGTCATGAAAAGGATGACGTGCACAAAGGTCGAAACGGCGAAGAGTGTGAGGACTGCCACACCGTGGAGAGCTGGACCAAAGCAAATTTTGATCATACCAATGACACCGAGTTTCCGCTCAAGGGAAAACATGAAGATTTAGTCTGCAGTGCTTGTCATCGCACTGCGGCAATGGACGATCTTGAAGGGGCTGAGTGCATTACCTGTCATCGGGCGATCGATGTACACAAGAATGAACTGGGAGAGGATTGCGGTTATTGCCACAATGAACAGGGATGGAATGTAAAGCTCTTTTTCGAGCATGATATCACCAGTTTTCCCCTGATCGGCATACACAGTGTCACTACCTGCGAATCCTGTCATCTGAATGCCGAATTTCAGCAAACCGATTCCGCCTGCATCTCCTGTCATGAAGCCGATGAACCCCATGAGGGCCGCATGGGAGAGAAGTGTGGTGAATGCCACAACCCCAATTCCTGGTTATTGTGGACATTCGACCATGATACCAAAACCGATTTTCCACTCGAGGGTAAGCACAGTGAAGTCTATTGCGACAGCTGTCATCGCACGA
>JASFJX010000122.1:0-8083 GCA_050119385.1 Candidatus Thiodiazotropha sp.
ACCCTCACTTTCTCGGCAAAACAAACTACAGCCTGGCCTCTGCTCCACAAGATGCTGATTGAGGGGATACCCGTCACTGCCACCTACAGCCTGGGCGAACATCATCGGGTACGCGTCGCTTGTACGGCTCAGCGATTGCAGCATATCCAAACAAATTATGGTCTCGATGTCAGCGAGCAGCAAACAGACTTTTGGCTAGACCTGCGGGATCAGAATCACGACTTTTTCGAGCAACAGGACCCTCTCTGGCGACTCGTTCTCCCGCCTGCATCAGATCTCGACATAGCAGATCCGATGCTATACGAATGGTCAGGCGGTTTGCGCTGGCTGTCCACACAACGGCCAGCCCGGGAGATACGTTCAATTGTGGAAAAAAAGGCGGGACATGCCATACTCTTTCGCAATGGCGATCGTAGCGGGGAGATCTTTCATCCCCTCCATCCCCGGATTGCCGATATTCAAAAGAAGCTGAAGCGGGTATTTGATCCGTCGGGGATCTTCAATCCTGGCAGACACTATGGAGACTACTGAAGGAGCGCAGCTATTGTCGCCGTCTATCAGCAATCATTTTCAGAGTCATTCGTCGCCGGCGCTACCAGCTATCGCTTCACAAAAAAACCTGAATACATACAGGGTTATCGCTTCAGAGCACTACCCTCATCCACCTATCATCGAAAATAACGTCAGCCTGATACCTATTGCTTGGACTTGGGGCGCGCCGCCTGCATACAACGGCGCATCTGATCTGCTGTGCTACTTTGGGTAAAACACGTCTGCATGGCGGTACCGATCATGATCGATCTCTCCAAAAACTTCATCATGTTACTTTTGACCTCTGGAGTAAACTTGATGTCCTTGGGGCTTTTCGTCGGCGTTTGTTGATCCTCCGGCATACCGGGCACTGGCCCCATTTTCTCTTTTATATCCTTCTCCATGGCCATCATGATCTCGTTGCACTCATCGAACCCCGCTTGATCATTGACCTTTTCCAAGCAACTCCTGGTCATTTTCATGGCCGGAATGCTCTTTTCCATCATCGGCAACATCTTCTGCTTCGACTCTTCAAAGAACTGTTGCTGATCCACTTGCGACCCTGGCTGTTGTGCCAGGACCAGTGACGGCAAGAGTAATAAAATTCGGCTCCACTTCATGTTATTTCTCCTCTTATTTTTTGACAGTTAGAATTATTAGCCAGGAACACGACCTATTGGTTATCAGCTTAATATAGCTGTATTTTACTTCCCGAGCCGTTAGAATCCCGATCTGCACAACCATTGTAGGAGATCTCCGTGGCAGAAAAAAAAGTTGACGTCGCTATCCTTGGTTCAGGAACAGCAGGACTGAATGCAACCAGCCGGGTCGGCCCGAGCGGTAAAAGCTTTCTTCTGATCAATGGTGGCGAGCCCGGCACAACCTGTGCCCGGGTCGGCTGTATGCCCTCCAAGGCCCTGATTCAGGTGGCGGAAGACTACCATCGGCGGACCCATCTCAACCGCTATGGAGTGGACGGCCATACAGAATTGACCATCGATCTCCCGGAGGCCATGGAGCATGTACAGGATCTGCGCGACAACTTTGTCGACCGGGTGCTCTCCAACAGCACCGACAACATGGGTGACAAGTTCATCCAGGCCTATGCCAAATTCGTCGACCCACACACCCTTGAGCTCGATAATGGGGACCGGGTGATAGCCGACAGAATCGTCATCGCCACGGGATCCCGCCCGGTGGTCCCGCCCGCCTGGGAAACCTTCGGCGACAAGGTGCTGACGACAGACACCTTTTTCGAGCAGGAAGACCTGCCAAAGTCCGTGGCCGTGGTGGGATTGGGAGTGATCGGCCTTGAACTGGGGCAATCCTTGAGCCGTCTCGAGATCGATGTGCATGGTTTCGATATGGCGCAGACCATCGGCGGCACCAGCGACCCGGAAGTCTCGAAAATGGCCCTCGAGACCATGCAGCGGGAATTCCCCATCTATTTGGGCGAAGCTGTCGAGATCAGCGCAGAGGGCTCTCAGTTGCGCATCACCGCAGGAGAGCATTCGGTTGTAGTGGACAAAGTCCTTGCCAGTCTTGGACGGACAGCCAATGTTGAAGGGCTGGCATTGGAAAATGCCGGTATCGAACTCGACGGGCGCGGCATTCCCCGCTATAACCCGAATACCATGCAGTGCGGCGATTCACATATTTTCATTGCGGGCGATGTGAATGGTGATCGCCCTATCCTCCACGAAGCCGGGGACGAGGGTAAAATCGCAGGACACAACGCCACCCATGATGAAGTCATACCCTTCAAACGCAAAGTCCCCCTGGCCATCAACTTTTGTGATCCGAACATCTGCCTTGTGGGTGATACCTATGCCTCACTGGACCTGGATAAAACAGCCATCGGCGAAGTCAAGCTGGCCCCCGTGGGACGCGCTCAGATAATGGGCCAGAGCCGTGGCATCATCCGTGTATACGGTGATAAAACCAGCGGCAGGATAGTGGGTGCCGAAATGATCACAACCCGCGGTGAAAATCTGGCCCATCTCCTCAACTGGGCCATCTCGCAACAACTCACTGTGGGGGATCTCCTGCGCATGCCTTTCTACCATCCGGTGATCGAAGAGGCACTGCAGGCCGCACTCAACAGCCTCTATGCACAGGTCGAGAAGAAGAACGAAGGTCCGGTAAAAGAACTCCATCCACTATAAGCGGGAATAAATCATGGAATCCATACAGATAAGTTTCTCAGGGGGTAAGCGCATACAGGCAAAAGTCGGTGACTTCACCATTCTGACCGACCAACCCCTCAAATATGGCGGGGAAGCCAGTGCCCCCGCCCCCTTCGACCTGTTTCTCGCCTCCCTGGCCACCTGTGCCGGCATCTACGCCTGGAATTTCTGCGAATCCCGCAAGCTCTCCACCGAGGGTATGGACCTGCGAATGGAGTGTATCAGCGACGAGAAGAAAAAGATGATCGTCAAGATCATCTTCCGTCTGACTCTTCCCGGTGATTTCCCGGAAAAATACCGTAGCGGCATTGTCAGGGCGATGGAACTTTGCGCCGTTAAACGCCATATGCAGGAGACCCCGGATTTCTCTATTGAACTAGTGTAGTGTTCATACTTTTTGACGATTTCAGCGTGACGCTCAGCTATCAGTCGCTAGTGTGGTGTAACGTATAAATGGCACATATCAGCGCGGCGGGAAGCCGTTAGCTGCAAGGCGCGTCTCGCAGGGAATGGCATGCGCCATCAGTGAAGTCCATCCACAGATTCTGCGGAGAATCCAAATTTTCATGGATTATTAAGCACAATCTCTGTAGTAGGTGTATTATTGACACATAGCTATTCCGCCCTGTCTTGGACTCTACTTCCAGGAAGACCAGGCTATGAAACGCACGGAGACGCACAAGGCAACCAAAAAAGGGAATGGTGTGAAGCAAATCAAATCCGGCCAACGTGCAGCAAATAGGCGTTCCGGCATAGAGCGCCGCCAGGACCAGTTGGAAGGGAATGACACCGAGTACAGGATGTCCTGGGAAGACCAGCGCACCCAATATTGGACACGCCTGCTGTTTTGTTTTCTGGCACTCCTCTACTTCAATTTTGGCGGTGAGGAGCAGATACGCGACTGGACCAGTCTGCAGGTGGTTAACCTGGCCTTCATCGCCTTCGGCATCGAGATTCTATTCTTCATGCACCATGCCTCGCGGGTACCTCACGCCCCCTGGCGTCAACGCTTTACCATGTGGATCGACATCCTCATGGCATCGTTCGCCGTTCTGGCGGATACCACCATCAGTTCTCCTGGATTTCTGGTCTTTCTGATGGTAATACTCGGCAACGGCATGCGCTATGGCCTGCGACTTTTCGGTGAAGCCGTTGTGGGCAGCCTTGGCGCTGCATTGTTGATCGTAAGCTTGCGCCTGTTTGACTACGTAAACCTGTATTCAGTCAGCGCCATCTTTTTTCTCGTCTTTTTCGCAATAATCGTTATCTACTCCTACACCTTGACGGCCAAGAGCGAAGTTAGCCGCGCCAAGCTTGCCCACGAACGCAATATCGATGCCCTGACCGGACTACTTAACCGGCGCGCTCTGATTGAGCGCTCATCTCCCCTATTCCAAACCGAAGAGACCTGCAATAGCGTGGTTGTCTTATTTGCAGACCTGGACGGCTTCAAAACCGTCAACGACACCCATGGCCACCATGTGGGAGATCGGGTCCTGGCGGCGGTTGCAAACAAAATTGCAAAGACAGTACGCAGCGATGACCTGGTGGCACGCTATGGCGGTGACGAGTTCCTGCTTCTGCTGCCCTTCGCCAGCACTGAGGGCGGTGAATTGGTGGCCCAGCGGGTCAGACAGGCGATCGATGACTATGCCAAAGAGAACCGCATCGATTTCAGCATCTCCATCGGCATGGGTAAATATCCCGATCATGGCGAAGACTTGGAGAGCGTCGTCAAATGCGTCGACAAGGCCATGTATCACAGCAAAATGAAACATGGTGGCGGGGGTATTTTACATGTGGATGGTTGTGAGTTGGATACAGCTGAGACTACTTCCGGGACACTTCATTGATGTGTAGAAAATTGGACTTAAACTGGCAGGTTAGATTTCAATGTATTATATCATCTGACACGTCCGATACTTGGCTAAAAGACCGGACAATGTAAAACGAGTTGCCGACACCCAAGACCAACCCTTAATAAGACAAATGCAATATTCTGTAACTATTCCCGCTTTGCGGCCGGGAGAGGTTCAAACGGAGCAAAATGCAGTGTAAGTTCTCCTGCACCGGAGACGCGACTACTACAGTTAAGTGGTTTAAACACCAATGCGACTCCACGTTTCGAACGGGATATTGTACTCTTGCATGAACTCGTAAAGAGAAGCAGCCTTTTTATTGCTAATTTTTTCTAGAAGACTGAGTATATTGCCTCTGCCACCAAATCAGCTACTCTTTCCAGCCAAGCGGGTCTCCTATTGAACACACACCTGTAATAGGCTGTAAATTCCATCTCTTCGGAGGAGAAAGTTGATTGCTATTCGAATTCATCACACAAATCCCGATAGTTCCAAGGTCAATAGCATGTGAGAACTCAGTCCTTTCTGACAAATTATCCCAAGCATCTCTCATGTCGTAGGACCACGATACATCATCAAATATTACTAAAGCTCCTTCTTTCAAGCAGGGAGCCAAACGATTGAAATAATGAATCGTCGCCACTTTCTCATGGTGTCCGTCAATGTAGGCAAAATCGAAACGCTCGGACTCTGACAATATTTCATTATCTATCGCCTCATCGAATAACGAATTAACTACTTTTACCTGTGGCCTGTCTTTGAGGCTAATCTCTGCAATCTTTGAAAGTTCAGTCGAACCCTCCACTGTTATTAGCTTCTTTAGAGAAGGAGCAGATGACAAATACAGTGCAGAAATACCAGCACATGATCCCAGCTCGATACCACGCTCGCACTGAAACCCCCGTATAAGATAATGGAGAACTGTTCCCCACTTCTCATGTTTTCCGGTGAGGGCAACTCTTTGCATCGTGAACTCTATCACCTTTCCCGGAGACGGCTTCAAGTTTTCCTGCACTTCCTCGCCTGCGCTACCTGGTTTTGGTGAATACCAGATAGAAACTTTCTTTTCACCCTCAGAGGCAATCACCGCCCTCCGCGCCTCTGCTTCATCGGCGGCAAGAGTGGCTATTTCATCCGTTATTCCTGTAGTCAAGTATTCCAACCCTGGGCGAAGGCCGGCGGGAAGACCGTTACGAAAATGCTCCTCCAAAAGCTCTATTTTCCTAGCATTGGTTAGTTTTTTGATTGCCGGCCCTATTCTTCTGGCAAGGAATAGTTTTCTGATTACTCGCCATATCCTCCTGACATGGAATAGTATTCTGATTGCAGGCTCTGAGCTCCTCGCATGGACATGGATTAGTGTTCTGATTGCTCTCTTAATTTTTTTGATTAGTAACATTTCTGGTCTTTCCCTTGTTGAACACTTGGTTTATCGGCCGACGCACAAGTATAAGTAGATTAAACGCAACATACCTGCATATCAAGGTAGGAGCCTAGTCTCAGAATCTCACCCGTACCGCCAACTAATCCTGTCATCATCACTTCATTATGCTGAATTTACCGGCTGAATTTCTGCTATTCCTCATTTTCAGGTCCTTCGTCTTAAATCAGGCAACAAGCCATTGGACGAGTTGTTCAACTCGGCTGTCGTAATCTGTCGTAATGGTGGTGGCCAGCTCTACGGTCGCAGCTATTCGAACCAGTCCGTTTGGGGCGAGGCCCGCGTAGCAGGTAACAGATCCGGCGGCGGTTGTAATGCGCCCTTGGCTTGTAAATGATTCAGAGAAGTGGTGCATGGATGCACCGTTTACAGACCTAAGGATGGAATCTTGTCGATGACCGCTTGATCCTCGATGCAGGCTATCACCTTGGCTACACCGCCGCATTTCGAACAAATCGCAACATCGACAAGGTGAATTGATGCGGAGCATCAAGAGAAGGTGCCCAGGAGCATGTTGAACACTCTCTTCAGTCGTTGTACCCAGGTCATGACCTTGTGCCGCTGTTCTGGTGTTTTGTCTTCGTTTTCCAGTTGGATTCGGCCCTAGCCCCGTCTGGCCAGCGTCACATCGACACAGCGAGAGCTGCTTCTCTGATACCACCGGTCTTGAACTATATCGGTTTAGCCTTTCTAGCTTCCCCCATGTGTCAGGATAGTTGGCGCATAGCTCTTTGATGTATCATAGGCACGGGTACTGAATCGGCACCTGCGCCATGTTTCGGTATCCATTGATGGGCACCGGCAGGACTCTTAGTCAGTTCCCATTCATAGCCGAACTGGTTCCAGAAGAAGTTGTTGCTCCATCTTGTTAGAATCGATGTCCAAGTGACCTCCAGGCCGCTGATGATAGTGTCACCTCCTTTACCACTCCCAAAACCACCCTTCCAGCCTAGGCCCTGCTCTTCGATGCCGGCCGCTATCGGCTCGGAACCCACCAGCGCAGCATCACCGGCACCATGGTTTTTGTCGAAGGTATGGCCACCGGCTAAGAGGGCAATCGTCTCTTCGTCGTTCATGGCCATGCGGGCAAAGCTGCTTCACTGGCCAGATCAACCTGCGCGCCTTATCCAGGTTGACGTTATCCGGCCAACTGTTGACGGGGGCAAAACGTTGGCTGCCTGTACCATCGCCGACACGGCCGTCGCTGGTGCGGTAGTTGCCGGCACTGTGCCATGCGAATAAACAAGGGTCCGTAGTGGTCGAAATCGGCTGGCCACCAATCCCGATTCGACGCACCTCCTCCGGCTAGGTGATGAAATGGTCACTTGTTCTCAGACATTATGTTATCTCCTCTCGTATTACAGACATGATTTGTCGCTAGTGACAATAATTATGGTCTGAAATTTTTGATTTGTTAATTCTATTATTTAAATTATATTTTTTGTTATTTTCTATCATTAACTCCGTACAGTGGTCGCTGCCATTTGATCCTACTACTACAGCCATTTGCTACTAAAGTACCACTGAGGTCATTCTGTCATTACGCAGAAAATAGAATCAATACAGATTCCAGTAAGCACGACAAAATGACTTTTATTCATCTATTGGGCATCACCCCTAGTCTTTTTATTTCGTGCCTGGTTTAATCTTAGAATCGACAATAGGATCGAGCCATTCCGACACCATGTTCAGCGTTAGCCGGTTACAGTTTGTATTTGCCAATGTTCCATAAATAGCTGACAAAAACCTTAAGTTAGTTTATTTTCTAAGCGACAGGGTGAAGCGTTCGGACCGGCTGCTTTCTCCTATTCGATACGGTACTTGTATACTCTTTTAGGATATTTTGTGATGGATCCAACTAAGATGGAGCATGTTAATTCCCCTTCTATTAAACCCCTATGGCACCGCTTTCCCTCCGCGTTTCTATATGGACTCAAACCCTACCCACTACTGTTTGCAATCGGTTTCAGCTGCTTCGATTTCTTTCTTGAACCCGGTATTGCGCTGACGATTTTGCTCTATGCAGTGTTGTTTAAATATGCATTTGAGGTAATGCGAAGAAGCTC
>JASFJX010000123.1:0-8066 GCA_050119385.1 Candidatus Thiodiazotropha sp.
GGTAAAACACAAGCAGCCATAGGTGAACTAAAAACCCTTATTCAGGAGTATCCTGATGAGATGGAGCTACATAAACGATTGCACAATCTCATGCTAATGGAGCAGCAAATTGAAGCCACTGCTCAGCACGCATCAAGCGAGTACATACCCAGACTACTCGAACAGGGCAAGGATTATCAGGCAGCAGAAGTTTACGTTCAATGCAAGGCACGAAATATAAGCATAAAAATCCATTCTTCGAAACTACTGATACAGCTAGCCAAGGCTTTAAGAGACATTGGAAAGGGTAAGCAAGCGGTAGAGTTGATTAATGGATTCCATAAGACCTTTTCTGGCAGCAGTGAGGTTGTCGATGCATATATTCTAGGAGCCAAGATCTACTGCGAGGACTTAGGGCGGGATGATTTGGCAAAAAAACTGTTGCAATACATTCTGTTACGCCACTCAACCCATCCCAAGGCCAATGAAGCCTGCCTATATCTCGAGCATGTGCTGAGTTTGCAATGATCATTTTGCCACTGGACCGTTCTTTCGACTGGCGAAATCCTCCACTGGTCACTTTCGTATTGATTGCAATTAACTGTTTATGTTTTTTTGTATGGCAAGGTGGCGAAAATGAACGCTTCATACAGGCATTGGAATATTACCAGGATTCCGGTTTAGCCCAGTTGGAATACACGGAGTTCGTACACTATAGCGAAGCGTCTAATTCTGAAACAGCAGAAGAGATAGGCATTAGTGATCATTATGACAGCATGACCCGTTTCTATATAATGCGCAGCAATACCGAATTTTATCGCGCATTAACAAATAATGAATTGATTAATCCAAACAGTGAGGATTATGTCGACTGGAAAGAAAAACGTGACCAGTTTAACAATTTGTTAAAGCAGGTGACCTACTTAGAATATGGCTTGAAAACGGCCCGGCCTGACTGGCAGAGTCTGGTTGCTCACATGTTTCTGCACGCGGACTTCATGCACCTGTTTGGCAATATGTTTTTTCTTGTCGCTGTCGGTATGTTGGTGGAGTTGACGTTAGGGCGCTGGAGTTTTCTGTTAAGTTACCTTATCGTGGGTTTGGGGAGCGCTCTTTTCTATATCTTGATTGCAGAGGCAAGCTACACACCGGGCATAGGGGCATCGGGAGCGGTGTCTGGTGTCATGGGTATGTACTCGGTTCTCTACTGGATGCGCAAGATCAAGTTCTTCTATTTTCTATTTGTCTATTTCGATTATGTACGTTTACCCGCGATCGCGTTACTGCCATTATGGATAGGCAATGAATTATATCAGATCATGGCTTATCCTGATTCCAACATTAATTATCTCGCTCATTTGGGTGGTTTCATTTCCGGCGGGGCCATAGCATTGTTACTCAAGCAGTTTAGTCCAAGTTACAATATGCAGGTATACGATGGGAGGGAAAATGAGAATCGTTTCAAAATGCGCCTGAATTCGGCCCTCGAGCATTGCGAGGCTCAGAACTACAGGCGCGCTTTACCGATCTTGAAATCGCTATTCAACGAACAACCGGATAACAGACAGCTGGTTTATGCCTATTTTGAAGCATCAAAATTATACCCTGATAGCGGCGGCTTTCATCAGGTTTGCCAGCATGTATTACAATTACCGGATACAGACCCAGCCACCAACCAACTGGTGTTAGAGGTCTTTGACAGTTACACGCGATTAGCGCAACCAAAACCACGCATAGGAAGTAAAGCTCTCTGCCAGGTAGTCAAGCGGTTGATCTCTGTAGATAGAGGACGTGAGGCGGAACAGCTAATGATCTCCCTGCTCAAACGCGGCGGACGTTGTCTTGAACATACCTATCTGCTGCTTGATTTAGCGCAACAAGCTGAAAAACGAGGCAATAAGCAGAAAGGCGACTTTTTTCGCAAACTTATTAACCCGGCACCTTAATAGTGATCAATCGGGGCTATAGCGAAAACCAGGGCAGTCACAATCGCCTGGCTATAAATATAGCCCTACGTGGTGCAGGATAACCCTCAACCGTTAAAGTTCTGTCAACCGGATCAAGATAGTCCGCCAAAGATTCAAACCGCATCCATTCCGTAGAACGCTGCTCCTCGACGCTGGTTACTGTGACATCGACCAATTTCACAGCATTAAAACCGGCCCGCTCTAGCCATTTATGCAGCGTTTCCGTACTCGGGATAAACCAGACATTGCGCATCTTGGCATAACGCCCTTGTGGTACCAGCACATGGTTATCCCCGCCTTCGACCACCAGGGTCTCCAACACCAGCTCACCGCCGTGGCGCAGTGCACCTCTCAATTCGGTCAGGTGGGCGAAGGGAGATTGGCGATGGTAGAAAACGCCCATGGAGAATACGGTGTCAAACCCTTTGATCTCCGGCGGCAGTTGCTCGATGCCAAGGGGAAAGAGGTGCACCGGATGCTGCCTGCCGAGAAAGTGTTTAATAGCTTCGAACTGCATGACAAAGAGTTGGGTTGGATCGATACCGATCACCAGCCTGGCGCCCTCCCCCAGCATGCGCCAGGCGTGGTAGCCATTACCACAGCCTACATCCAGCACTATCCTATCGCGTAGCGGCTGGATATGGGATTGCAGCCGATCCCATTTGAAGTCGGAGCGCCATTCGGTATCAAGATGCAGGCCGCAGATCTCGTAGGGACCTTTGCGCCAGGGATGCAACCCGGCGAGGAGTTGGATTAAACCTTCGCACATCGCCTCGTCACAATCGCCCTCCTCACCCGCCCTGACCCGCGAACTGTTCAAGTCGATGGATGAGATGTTTGGTGTCGGTAGTTGAGAGAGGATCTGACGCCACCCGGGCATATCCCCATGGGCCCGTTCATGCCATACCCGTTCAACCTGCTGCGGCAGTTGCTCAAACCATAGCCCCAGGGGACCATCCATGTAGGGTTGTCGCCATGCCCACTGATCAGTCATTTGATTGCCAGCAGGGAGACGAAATTAAAACACTGAAACCAGACCTCGACAGTGGAAAACCCCACCACCTTCAGGCGATCGATATGACTGGCTAGGCTCTCAGGAATCAGCACATCTTCCAGGGCGGAACGCTTTTGGCTAATCTCCAGGTCAGAATAGCCCTGGGCCTTTTTGAAGCCGTGATGCATCTCGGTAAAGATTTGTTGGGCAGTCTCGTTGGGCACAACGATCTTTTCGGAAAGCACCAGCAGACCATCGCCCAACATGCCATCATAGATCCTTTTCAGGATCGTTGTGCGCTCATCGGCGGGTAGAAACTGCAGGGTGAAGTTCAACACCACCATCGAAGCCCTTTGAATCAACACATTGCGGATATCCGCGCAGATCAGTTCTATTGCCGGCTCACGGTGGCATTGCGCAAGATTTTCCCTGGCCCTCTCTAACATCGCCAGGGAATTATCGACACCGATGATGCGTACATCTTCTGCATCGATAGCGGAGTCTATCGCCATGGTGGCCGCGCCCAGGGAGCAGCCCAGGTCGTAGCAGCAGGAGCCTGTTTTGACCCATTGCGCAGCCAGGGTTCCAATCATGTTGATGATGGTTGCATAACCAGGCACCGAACGGTTGATCATATCCGGAAAGACCCGGGCCACCCGTTCGTCAAAAACGAAATCGGGCACGACATTCTGGGCATTCGCATAGAGCCGGTCTTTGTTCGTATCTTCAGCCATGGATTGATAAAAAAATCAGACAACTACATATGATTGATGGTTAGGGTTTCTCTTGTACCGCCCGTTCGCCCGCCTCTACATCCACGAAGCTCAATATTACACCACCGATAATAAACAGGATGCTGATAGAGAGAATCGAGAGACGGGTATCTCCAGTGAGCACACCGATCCATCCCATCAACAATGGCCCCAGCACGGCGGCGAACTTACCCAGCATGTTAAAGAAACCAAAAAACTCCGCTGACTGATCCTGGGGAATCAGGCGTGCATAGAGGGAACGGGAGAGCGCCTGTATACCACCCTGCACCAGGCCGATGGCGATGGCCAGCAGATAGAACTCCCATACGGCCTCCATGTGATAGGCCCAGAGCAGAATCATCAGGTAGCAGAATATAGCCAGCATGATGCCCTGCTTGGGGCCGCGCCTGTTACCGATTTCGCCAAATAGGATGGCGGCGGGGAAGCCGACGAATTGGGTAATCAACAGGGCGATCATCAGGTTGTTGGCATCGAACCCGATCGAAAGCCCGAAGTCCACCGCCATTCTGACAATGGTATCGACACCGTCGATATAGCACCAATAGGCGAGGAGGAACAGGAATGCCATGCGTAGCTGTTTCAGCTTACCAAAGGTACCGATCAATTGGCGAAACCCTGCCAGTATCCATGCCTTTTCGCGTTTACCCGCCGCAGGCTCCTCCACCAGCAGAAACAGGGGTATGGAGAACATGGCCCACCACAGAGCGACCAGTACGAACGAGAACTTCACTGCCTGGGAGGCGTCGGCAAGACCGAAAAAAGCCGGAAACAGGGTCATCAGGACATTACAGGTAAATAATAAGCCACCACCCAGATAACCGAAGGCATAACCGTATGCCGAGACCTTGTCGTAGTTCTGCTTCTGTGTCACCGACACCATCAGGGCATCGTAGAATATGTTGCCGCCGGAAAAGCCGAGAACGCCCAAACCGTAGAGTATCAGGGCCATGGCCCAGTTACCCATCGCCACCAGATAGAGTGAGCCGGTCATGACAACGCCCATACCTGCGAAAAAGAGCAGAAAACGCTTTTTTGCCCCGGCCTGGTCCGCCAGCGCCCCCAACAGCGGGGCGAGACAGACGACTACGATGCTTGCCACCGAGTTGGCCAGTCCTAAGCGAAAGGTGCTATCGGTCACCGCCACATTGGTGCTCCAATACTGTTTGAAGAAGATCGGAAAGAAGCCGGCCATGACCGTGGTGGCAAAAGCGGAATTGGCCCAATCGTAGAGACTCCACGCCAGGACTCTGGGCTCCCTTATCAAGGACCTGGGCAATTGTAGCTACCCTTCGCTCTTCGACTCAGGGAGGGTGAGATTGGCATTGATCGCCATCCTGACCAGTTCGGCGAGGGAGTTTGCCTCCATTTTCTCCATCACCCTGGCCCGGTGCGCTTCGACGGTCTTGGCGCTGACACCCAGGTTGCCGGCAATCTCCTTATTCGCCTTGCCGTTGGTCACCATCACCATCACTTCGTGCTCTCTCGGTGTCAGGCGAGCCAGGCGGGTGGCGATCTCCGCACGCTGTTTCTGCATGTCCCGCTGCCTTACATCCAAAGCCAGTGCATAGCGGATACTCTCGAGTAACAACTCATCATTGAAGGGCTTCTCTATGAAATCGACAGCGCCCGATTTCATTGCTCTCACTGCCATAGGCACGTCACCATGACCGGTAATGATGATCACGGGTATGGCAATCTGGTTGGCCCGCAGATACTCCTGCAATTCCAGACCACTCATCCCGGGCATACGCACGTCCAGCAACAGGCAACCTGAGCGTCCCGGATAGTAACTATTGATGAAGGCATCTGCTGACTCAAATGTCTCCACCTGCATGGAAACCGATTCTATAAGCCACTTCAGTGAATTCCGCATGGCTTGATCATCATCTACTACAAACACAGTCGGTCGATTGGCCATCGTTAAAAACCTGGTAACTCGAGTTTGGGATCCGTTGGTAGAATGACGTGGAAGCTCGATCCCTTGTCAACCTCTGACATAACCTCAATCATACCATGGTGATCTTGCATGATTTTCTGACTGATTCGCAAGCCCATTCCCATACCGCTCTCTTTAGTGGAAAAGAATGCGTCAAAGAGATGCTCCAGGGTCTCTGCCGGCATACCCGGACCTGTATCATTGACAAGGACTTGAACCATTTCGTTATTAATTCTCTCTGTCTTGAGCAGGAGTTTCCGCTGAGAGATATCGACCTGCTTCATGGCATCGATTGCATTGCGCACCAGGTTGAGCAGCACCTGTTCTATCTGAACCAGATCTACCATAACCGGAAGTACTTCATCGCTCAATTCCACACAGACTTCAACCCGCTGACTGTTGGCCTCGAACTCTATGAAAGAGGCGACTTCCAGCACCAGGTGATTCAGATTCACCGCCTCGCGTTCCTGGGGGCGCTTTCCCACCAGTGAGCGCAAACGTTTGATAATCTCACCTGCCCGTTCCGCTTGCACGGTGATCTGAGCCATGGCATCCACCAGCTCGGCCTCACCACCACTACCCGATTGCAGACGCCTGACACAACCACTGGCAAAATTGATGATTGCCGATAGCGGTTGGTTCAACTCATGGGCCAAACCAGTTGACATCTCCCCCATTGTACTGAGCCTGCAGACATGGACAAGTTCGGACTGGTGTTGTCTGCTCTGCATCTCAGCCATGCGCATCTGAGTGAAATCCCGCCCATAGATATTGACATAATCCAATTCGCTGATAGGCGCCAACTGGAGTGAAAATATCTGCTCATCGAGATTGATCTCATAGACTTTGTCTGTGCCTTCCTTGAGAGCGTTGGCAACCAGATTGCGCCAATAGAGAGGTAGTGTTTGGCCTCGTTCACAATCCCAATAGTCCAATAGCGGCTCACTGGCGTCATTGGCGTAGACAATGACCCCCTTGTTGTTGATACGTAAAACGGGATTGGGGTTTTCACTGGCAAGCTTGGCCAGACTGGCGATCTCCCGCTCCGCCTGTCTACGCCCGCTGACATCACGAAGATAGACATTGAATAGGGTCTGTTGCGGGAGATGGACCGAAATGACCGAACACTCGATTGCCTTCTCTTCTCCATTGGCGGTTTCCGCCAACATCGGCTGATCCCGGCACTGACCAGGCCCGACACCCCGCTTGATGCATTGCCCCAGCATATTACGGAAGCGACCGTGATCATCCGGTTTAATCGCAATCTCTTCCAATCGCCGCCCCATCAGCAGATCCTTCGGGTAGCCAAAGGTTCTGAGGGCCGTGCCATTGACCTCCACAACGAGGCCCTGTTCATTTAAAGTCACAATCGAAACCATGGAGTTATCGAACAACGCACTTTTCAGAACCTCTGTTTCCCGAATTCGTTTCTCCTGTCTGTCTTGCAAAGTATCGCGTGCGGTAATCAGCTGACGAAAAAACTTTTTTACCCAGTCTTCCAGCTGCAGAAGCACGTTACCCTTTTCGATAACCGGTTGTTGCACACCCAGTGCCTGCTGTCCATAACGTGAGATGCGCTTCAATACCTGATTGATCTTGGCTGAAATCAAATAGATGATGAAGGAGAACACAACCACGTAGACCAGTGCTGCAAGTAGACGATCCAGTTGAGCCAACTTGGAGATATTTTTAATATTCTGCCGTACCAGTTCCTGGGATACCATGGTAGTGAACAGCAGCTCCTGCTGCAAAGTTTGATACTGAGTCAGGGCCTGGGATGTCAACAGATAACTGTCGCGCCAATCCCGTATATAGGATCCCTTAGGTATCTGTCGTTGGTCACTGCTCACCAGCAGTCTTTGGTCATTGGAATCAATCAATGCAACAAGGGTGTCCGTGCCATGAGCCATTTTTTGTGACTCCGCAAGAAAACGCTCATCAATATCGATAATCAAAAGAATTACCGCCGGATCCGTCTCCTGCTGATAGACTATATTCGACCACACCAGCAGATAAGGATAGCCCTTGATCAGGGTAACAACCGCCCCATCACGTCTTGGAGACAGCTCAATAATTCTTTCGATACTGAAGGGTAGCTGTTTTCTTTGATAGATCTCCCTTGTTTTGTCTTGCATATCCATCAAGACAACTTGGCTGGGCTCTATCGAGCTCACATTAGGGTGACCGGCTTCTAGCCAGCTTGGCGATTTATCATGGATTTTCGTCTTCTGTGCCGACTCTTGCCAGGAAAAAGAGTTGAGATAGGTAATGAGTTGCCAGTGATTTGAAAGAGAATAGCCCTGTATCTGCCACTCTTTGATAAACTCCTGAAAGCGATGACGGGTCTCCACGGCCCGCACATCCAATCGCCCCACCAATTCATTCCGAAAGAGCTGTTCCAAGTGTCTCCCTTGAAT
>JASFJX010000124.1:0-8036 GCA_050119385.1 Candidatus Thiodiazotropha sp.
CTGATACTGGCATTGAAGATCATACCCTGAGTCTGGGCATATCCCACACCGGCACTGAACTGACCGGATGCTGCCTCGGTTACCTTCAGGTTCACGTCCAACTGGTCAGTTGTACCGGGTACCGCTGGGGTCTCCATACTCACATCGCTGAAAAAACCCAGACGTTGCAGCCGTTCCCGAGAGAGCTTGGTTTTCTCACCGGAGAACCAGGCCGACTCCATCTGCCTCAGCTCTCTGCGCAACACCTCGTCGCGGGTGTTGGTATTCCCCGAAATATTGATATAGCGAACGTAGACCCTTTTACCCGGATCGACGAAGAAGGTAATTGCCACCCGCTTATTCTCACGATCGATATCCGGAATGGTGTTGACATTGGCAAAGGCATATCCCACATCAGAATAGTGCCCGTTCAGCCGATCAGCACTGGCTGTCAGTTTTTTACGTGAGAAGATCGCCCCACGCCTGAGATGGATCAGGGGGAACAGCTCCTCTGGGGGAAGTTCCAGTTCGCCTGCCAACTTGATATCACTGAGGGTAAAAGCGTCGCCCTCCTCAACCACCACGGTGATGTAGATATCCTTCTTGTCCGGGGTAATGGAGACTTGGGTGGACTTGATCTTAAAATCGATATACCCCCGGTCGAGATAGTACGAGCGCAGTGTTTCGAGATCGCCCGATAGCGCCTGTTTGGAATATTTATCGCGACTGGAGAAGATCGCATACCAGGACGGCACCCCCAGTTGGAACTCATCCAACAAATCTTCATCCTCAAAGGCCTGGTTGCCTATGATGTTTATGCGTTTGATCCTGGCAGTCAGGCCCTCTGAAATCTCGATATCCAGACCCACGCGGTTTCTCTCCAGGGGCGTCACTTTGGATTGAATCTTGATTCCATACTTACCCCGAGCGAAATACTGCCGATTGAGCTCCTGCTCAACCTTTTCCAGTAGGGCCCGCTTGAACACCCGGCCCTCGGCAAGACCGATATCCTTTAAGCCAGCCATCAAGGGTTCTGTATCCAAGTCCTTGTTCCCAGTGATATTTATCTCGGCGATAGCTGGCCTTTCACGGACGAAAACAATCAGGATGTTACCGTCCTGTTCAAGCCTGATATCCTTGAAAAAGCCAGTTTTGTAGAGTGTTCGAATAATCTGGGAAGTATTACCAGCGTCGACCTCATCCCCGGTCTTTATCGGCAAGTAATTGAACACTGTACCGGCCGAGATCCTCTGCAGACCTTCTACCCGTATGTCCTCAACCAAAAAAGCGCAGGCCTGTTGGGGTATGAACTGACCAAGCATCAAAGTCAATAAGATTGAAATACGGGAAATTAGAGACATTATCAATTGCTACAACAGTGTTTTTTCATAATATCCGCTCTGGACGGTTCATACTCAGAACGATGCCGGTGGCGAAATAGCGCGTTAGTATATGTGATCTTGATAGATCAGGATACCGATAGTCTTGATGAGGCAACACAACTCAACATCTTAGATAACAGCCATACATCTACCCCAGAAACCGATTGATGTCGACATAGAAGGCGATACTCATAATCGCCAATAGGATCAATAATCCAATTTTTTGCCCCTGTTCCATGAATCGATCCGATAGTGGTCGGCCTCTAATCCCTTCAATCAGAAAGAAAAACAGGTGCCCACCATCCAGAACGGGTATTGGCAACAGGTTCAAGACACCCAGGCTAACACTCACCACCGCGAGAAACTTGAGAAAATAACTAGGGCCATAACTAGCAGATTTTCCAGCAGAATCCGCGATTGATATAGGGCCGCTGAGATTTTTTATCGATACTTCACCAATGATCATCTTTCCCAGCATACGCAACATCAGCAGGGACAGATCCCAGGTCTTATGGACAGATTGGCCTATTGCATCGATCGGCCCATATTTCACCACAGCCTTGTAGTCATCCATCAGGTCATCGGGCACTCTTACACTCGCACCAATGCGACCATAACGCTCCCCATCCCCCTCAATCGATAAAGGGGTAATCTGCATGGTGATGTAATCTCCCTTGCGGTCGACCTCCAGGTCGAGGGCCTGGCCAGGTCGCTCGCGTACATAGTTGACCCAATCACTCCAATCCACTATTTCGACACCGTCCACATTGACGATACGGTCTCCCGATCTAAGGCCGGCCAATGCAGCTGGTTCGCCCTCCAGCACCTCGTTAATGACGGGCGGCAGGGTAGGTCGATCAAGAGAGAGACCGAGGTTCTGTAACAGCATGCCATCCTCTGCCAGTGCAGAGAGGCCATTGCTAGCTAGTTGATAGACCTGCTCCACACCCGACTGGCTGCGCACCCTGATAAGTAAACTGGTGCTATCGAGTGCCTCTGATAACATGACATAGACCACGCTCTCCCAGGTCGGGGTGGGTTGATCCGCCACTGCCAGTATCTCGTCGCCATGGGTAAAACCCGCCTGTTCTGCGATAGAACCGCTCTCTACCTTACCCACGATAGGCTTGAGACCAGTATCGCCCGTTACCAAAATGAGCCAGAACGCCAAAATGGCAAAGAGGAAATTGAACACTGGACCTGCCACAACAATAGCGCTACGAATACCCAAAGACTGGCGATTAAAGGCGCGATTCTGCTCCTCAGGTTCCACCGGCGCTTCACGTTCATCCAGCATTTTCACGTAACCGCCCAGTGGAATGGCGGCAATCACATATTCGGTACCATCAGTTGCAGAGGTACGTCGCCACAGGGCACGACCAAAGCCAATCGAGAAACGCAACACCTTGACACCCAATCTACGCGCGACCCAGAAATGGCCGAACTCATGCACTGCAATCAGGATTGCCAGAGCGACGATAAACGAAACGAGGGTGAAAAATAGTGAGTCCATGGAAAATGATCAGGGCCTGTTAAAACTAATTTTAACGCCCCTATCGGGACGATTTTTTCTTCCAATAGGGCTCATTGAGCGAGATGCGGTTGCTGGTGTTTCATTTGGAATTACCAAATCTTTCTCCTCGTGCCTTGATTGGCGCTATATTAAGGCGTAAAACAGATCCAATTGGTTAAATGACAACAGGCCCTAACCTGTACCGCTGGTTATGACCCTATTTTGTACGACTTGTTCCGCAACTGCTCGCCCCTGCCTATCGATATCAAGCAGGGTATCAAGATCCCCGGCCTCCTCCACCGGCAACCGCTGCAAGGTTTCATCCACTACCCGGGCGATACCCGTAAAGGCTAGCTGCTCCGACAGAAAGGCATCTACCGCCACTTCATTGGCCGCATTCAGGATCACACTCGCTGTTCCACCCGCCTGAATCGCCTCATAAGCAAGTTTTAGACAAGGGTATCGCTGCAGATCAGGTTGTTCAAAATCGAGTCGTGCGACCTGGAATAGATCGAGGCTCTCGACACCTGAGTTAATCCGCTGGGGCCAGGCCAGAGCGTGAGCGATCGGTGTGCGCATATCGGGATTACCGAGTTGGGCCAATACCGAACCATCCACATACTCTACCATTGAGTGGATGATACTTTGTGGATGCAATACCACTTGAATCGCTTCTGCTTCGACACCGAAAAGCCAGTGTGCCTCTATAACCTCAAGCCCCTTATTCATCATGGTTGCTGAATCAACGGAGATTTTCCGGCCCATATCCCAATTCGGATGAGCGCAGGCCTGTTCCGGAGAAACCCCTGCCAATTGCTTTAGGGGCATGGCACGAAAAGGTCCGCCAGAGGCAGTCAACAAGATACGTTTTACTCCGCCAGCGGTTAGATCCACGCCCCCGCTGGGCGGTAGGCATTGAAAAACCGCATTGTGCTCACTGTCGATTGGCAGTATCTCTGCACCATGGACGGCCACTTCCGCCATGAACAGACTCCCCGCGACAACCAGTGCCTCTTTATTTGCCAATAACAAACGCTTTCCTGCCCGCACTGCCGCCAACGCCGGCAGTAGCCCTGCCGCGCCTACAATAGCTGCCATAACTATCTCAGCATCAGGGATAGCGGCTGCTATCTCCAGACCACTCAAACCGGATAAGACTTCAGTTGAAATACCCTTTTCACTTAAACCTTTAGCCAGCTGGCTTGCAGATGCTGTATCCGCCATCACCGCGAGATTCGGCTTGAAACGCTCACACTGAGCCAACATGCCCGCCACATCCCGGTTTGCGGTCAGAGCGATGACGCGATATTTTTCAGGGTGCCTGGCCACCACATCCAGGGTACTCACACCTATTGAACCGGTGGAACCAAGTACGCTAAGACCCTTCATTGCACCTCTCCGAGAAGGATCAAGCCAAACAGAAATACCGGTGCCGCCGCGGTAAGGCTATCGATACGGTCGAGCATGCCACCATGGCCAGGTAACAGTTGCCCACTGTCTTTGACGCCCTGTTGGCGCTTTATGAGGCTTTCAAAGAGGTCCCCTACCACCGATGCTAGCATAGTGGTCAGGCAGAGTAGGACGATCAACGGGGCTTGCCCTAAATCACTGCCGAGCCAAACAATCAGGAGGATTGCACAGAGTAACGCACTCGCTGCGGCGCCATAGACACCTTCACGGGTTTTCCCCGGACTCACTTCTGGAGCAAGCTTGTGTTTACCCCAACGGTGTCCCGCGAAATAGGCACCACTATCGGCACTCCAAATGAGTATCAGCACAAACAGCAGAAGTCCGGGACCAGTGACAGGGATACCGTGTATGGAGATCAGCGCCAAGCCAGCAGGTAAAAGCACGAAAAACCCCTCAGCGCCCCGAGTCAGCGCGCTGTCGGATTGCGCCAGGTCAATGCGGTAGCGTATCAATCGCAACAGTGCAAATAACCACCAAACCACTGAAGCCAGCATTATTCCTGACACCCAGGTCGGCGGTACCCAATAGTAGAGTCCTACCAGAATGATAAAAAGAGCAATTGAATAGATAATCTGTAGAAATAGGATTTCTATACCACTTAATCTAGCCCACTCCATACCCCCAACTGCAATCACCAAAGCGACGATCAACGCCAAGTAATGATTGGGCAGCAATAACACCGCAGTGACAACCATGGGCGCAAGTATGAGGGCGGTTATGACGCGCTGCTTCAACATGGGGGAGTGAACAAGGTTTTGTCTGTCAATTGCAGGCAGTACGCCCCCCTTATCGTATACCCTGTATCTATTTGACTCGGGAGATTGGGGCTAAACAACATATCGACTGTCCTTATGAGGCCTCTGCGGTCTGATCCTGTACCTGCTCACCGGTTCGACCAAAGCGACGTTGCCGACGGGAAAAATCATTCAGCGCTTCCTCCAGGGCATTACGGTTGAAATCGGGCCAAAGCAGGTCGGTGAAATAGAGTTCTGTGTAGGCGCACTGCCACAATAAAAAATTGCTGATCCGTTGCTCACCACCGGTGCGAATGAACAGATCCGGTTCGGGTGCATCGGTAAAACTAAGATTCCGGGAGAATCGTTCTTCATCGATCTGCCCTGGCGCGATTTCCCCCCGAGCCACCTGTTCAGCCAACCGTTTGGCCGCTTGCGTAATATCCCAACGCCCACCGTAGTTGGCTGCAACCTGTAACAACAATCCCTGATTGGATGCGGTTTGCTGCTCAGCCTCTTTTATCTGCGCCTGCAGATTGGCGGCAAAGGCACTATGATCACCAATCACTTTGAGCTTGACATGATTTCGATCCAGACGACGAACCTCCTTCTTCAGCGACCTTAAAAACAGGTCCATGATGAGGTTTACCTCCTTCTGAGGCCGTTGCCAGTTCTCACTGCTGAATGCAAACAGCGTCAGTACCGGGATCTGTAGTTCGACGCAAGCCTCAACCACTCCACGAACAGCCTCCACGCCTGCAGGATGCCCGGCATAGCGCGGTAGACCGCGCTTCTTAGCCCAGCGACCGTTTCCGTCCATAATTATCGCGATATGTCTCGGCAAACGCTTTTCGGCGGATGGAGATTCCTTTGTCGTGCCGTTTGTCATTACCTTAGAATCCCCATTTGAGAGTAACTACCGCCTCAACGTCGTAAAAATCACCAAGCGGCCTGTAAAATATGGCTTTGTGAGGGTGGTGATTGACATATTTATCGAGCGCACTGTAAAAGTCTCGAACTTTGATTCAGTATTAGCGCCATCAACTTAGTTTCGCTGAAAAAACCGCCACACAGGCCCTGGCTAAATTTCCATCAGGTCTTGCTCTTTCTCAGCCAATAACTCGTCGACCTGTTTAATGTGCTGATCGGTCAGATCCTGAATGACATCCTGTCCCCGTCGCTCATCATCCTCAGATATCATCTTCTCTTTAACCAAATCCTTAAGGTCATGGTTGGCATCACGACGAATGTTACGTACCGCCACCTTGGCACCCTCAGCCTCGTGGCGTACGACACGAATCAGATCTTTACGTCGCTCTTCGGTCAAAGGGGGCATTGGAACTCGGATAACAGTACCGGCACTCATGGGATTGAGGCCCAAATCGGAGGTGAGAATCGCCTTCTCGACAACAGCCACCATGTTCTTTTCCCACGGCACGACTGTCAATGTACGCGCATCTTCAACATTGATATTGGCAACCTGACTGATAGGAACATCCGAACCGTAATAATCAACACGAATATGATCCAATAGACTGGGATGAGCCCTTCCGGTGCGCACTTTAGCCAATTCATGCACTAATGACTCAACACTCTTGCCCATTCGGGTTTTAGCATCATTCTTAATATCGTCTATCATGTCAGCCGCCCTTTACCACTAGTGAACCGATCTCTTCTCCCCGCATCAAGCGCATCAAAGCACCTGGATCATTTATATTCATGATGCGAAGAGGCATCTCATTATCCCGACAGAGGACGATCGCTGTTGCATCCATCACCTGTAGGTTTTCAGCCAATGCACGATCATAAGTCAATTGGGGATAAAAGACAGCTTCGGAATCCTTGACCGGATCAGCCGAATAAACACCATTGACCTTTGTAGCTTTAATCAGCAGATCTGCTTTTATCTCAACCGCCCTTAGACTGGCCGCAGAATCAGTCGTAAAATAGGGATTGCCCGTACCAGCCGCAAGAATGGCTACCTTACCCTCATCCAGCGCATTTCGAGCGGCTCTGGCACTAAAGGTCTCACAAACATCGAGCATCTGTAGCGCCGAGAACACCACAGCATCTACACCGATACGTGACAGCGCATCCTGCATCGCCAACGAATTCATGACCGTTGCCAACATTCCCATGTGATCGCCTCGCACCCGGTCAAAACCACCCTGTGCCAACCCCGCTCCGCGGAAGATATTTCCCCCCCCGATCACCAATCCGATCTGAACGCCTGCATTCTCCAGCTCCTTGATCTCTTCGGAAACCCGTCCCATGACAGTCGGGTCAATACCGAAGTCTCCTCCTCCCATGAGGGCTTCACCACTGAGTTTAAGGAGAATGCGTTGGCAAATCAGATCAGTCGTCATTTAGATCCATATCCAGGTTACATTTTAGCCTGCGCCATTACCTCTTCCGCAAAGTTCTCCTGCTTCTTTTCGATACCCTCACCAACCTCGATACGGGTATACTGGAGAATCGATGCGGACTTACTTTTCAGCAGTTTTTCCACGGTTGTATCCGGATCCTTGACAAAGGCTTGGCCAAGTAATGTGTTTTCAGCCAGGTACTTACGCATCCGGCCCTCTACCATCTTGGCGACGATCTCATCCGGCTTTCCGCTCTCCTTAGCCTGAGCAGTCACAATATCACGTTCCTTCTCCAGCAGATCCTGCGGCATTTGATCCGCAGAGAGACAGATCGGATTTGTGGCCGCAATATGCATGGCCAGATCCTTACCAAGCTCCCCATCTCCGCCCTCAACCTCCAATACCACACCAATGCGCGCACCATGTTGATAGCTCGACAGCTTGCCGCTGCTAGCCTGAATAATAGAGAAACGACGCACGTTCATATTCTCACCAAGCTTTGATATCAGCGCTTCGCGGGCCTGATTCACGGTAGTATCCTCACCCTCGTGCAGCGGTAACTCCATGAGTCCCGCCACGTCGTCGGCGCCAC
>JASFJX010000125.1:0-8010 GCA_050119385.1 Candidatus Thiodiazotropha sp.
TGCTGGAAACCAGCGGTCTCGACTTTCTCACCGCCAACGACTTTACTGAAGCCGCTAAAAAAGCCGTTTCCGCCGCAAACTGAACAATAAGCAAGGAATCAATCACCCAATGAGTATTCTCGTCGATAAAAACACGCGTGTTATCTGCCAGGGTTTTACCGGCAAACAGGGCACATTCCACTCTGAACAGGCGATTGCCTATGGCACCCAGCTTGTCGGTGGAGTAACCCCCGGCAAGGGAGGGCAGACACACCTCGACAGACCCGTCTTTGACACAGTACACGACGCGGTCGCCACTACCGCTGCCGACGCCACGATGATCTACGTACCACCTCCCTTCGCCGCTGATGCGATCATCGAGGCCGCAGATGCAGGAATCCGCGTCATCGCCTGTATCACAGAAGGCATTCCAATCCTCGACATGCTCAAGGTCAAAGAAGCCCTGAAATCCTACGATACACGCCTGATTGGCCCAAACTGCCCCGGCATCATTACTCCCGGTGCCTGCAAGATCGGCATCATGCCCGGATCGATCCATCAACCAGGCAGAGTTGGCGTCATGTCTCGCTCCGGCACCCTCACTTATGAAGCCGTACATCAGACCACTCACGCCGGGCTGGGCCAAAGCACCTGCGTCGGTCTTGGCGGAGACCCGATAAACGGGACCAGTTTCATCGATTGCCTGAAGCTGTTCGAAGAAGACGAGCAAACCGAGGGCATCATCATGGTCGGTGAGATCGGCGGCTCTGCCGAGGAAGAGGCGGCAGAATACATTAAATCCAATATAAGCAAACCCGTGGTCGCCTACATCGCAGGCGTAACCGCGCCCCCGGGCAAGCGAATGGGGCATGCCGGAGCAATCATCAGCGGAGGAAAAGGGACAGCTGAAGCCAAATTTCAAGCCTTGGAAAGCGCAGGCACTCAGGTGGTAAGATCACCTGCGGAAATGGGCAGCCGCATGGCAGAACTACTAACAGGCTGAATAGAAACGAAGCCCCGAAGACGAATAGTGAGGCCAGCCTGCTTAACCGACCCAAGTCACAGCTACCCGGATGATTCGCTAATTGCAGTCAAGAGGATTGATGAGACAATGAAGCCGACAGCAAGCCCCCATCTCGTTCCATTCAACGGTCAACTCCACCTCAGCACGCTTACAACCGTGCCACCGGAAGATGCTCCAGGTAAAAAGGCCTGCAAGAAGGCCCTGGGAAAAGAGACCAACAAACTTGATGAGCTCCAGCGCAGGCTTTACGCTGAGGACCGCCGCTCATTGCTCGTCATCTTCCAAGCCATGGATGCCGCCGGCAAGGATAGTACTATCCGCGCCGTGATGACTGGTATCGACCCCGCCGGCTGCCAGGTTTTCTCGTTCAAGCAGCCTTCCAAGGAGGAATTGGACCACGACTTTTTATGGCGCACCACCCAGGCACTCCCCGAACGCGGACGCATCGGTATATTCAATCGCAGTTATTACGAGGAAACCTTGATCGTCAGGGTACACCCCGAGTATCTGGATGCACAACGCATCGATATCCCGGATAACCTAGATCTGCTATGGCAGCAACGATTTGAATCCATACGCCAACACGAAAGACACCTGGCTGATAACGGCACAGTGATCCTGAAATTCTGGCTCAATGTCAGCAAGGATGAACAGCGCTTTCGGTTTCTTTCCCGCCTCGATGAGGCAAGAAAGAACTGGAAGTTCTCTATCAAAGATGTGGAAGAGCGACAGCATTGGGACCGCTATATGCACGCCTACCATCAAGCCCTGGAAGCAACTTCCAGGCCTTGGGCGCCCTGGTATGCCATACCCGCTGATGACAAACCGTATATGCGTTGGCAGGTCGCACAGATTATCCGTAAGACACTGGAGTGGATGGCGCCCAACTACCCCCAAGCCGATCAGGACGAAGCCAAGCGCTTCGCAGAAATGCGTAAAATACTGAACAATGAAGCGTAACGACAGATTGATGAAGATTTAAAACCTGATGATAGAGAAAATCCACCCTGAGAGGCCTATGCTGATGGGTGCAGTCACTTCCCATAGATCAGGTTTAACGCCTTCGACAAGGCATCCCAGGACTGCTTGTCTGCTGCCGCATCGTACTGAAGCGGCAGATCGAAAGCCTTGCCAAACTTATCGGCCTCAGGGTTGGTGAATGAGTGCTTGGCACCGGGATAGTTGGTAAAACTGTATTTCACACCGGCCTGATCCATCTCTGCCTTGAACGCCTCGATATGTTCGGCTTTGACAAAAGGATCATCCGCTCCGTTGAACACCAGCACCTCGGCTTTCACCACTCCCTTTTGCGCCGGCGTTGATGTTGGCAGGCTGCCGTGAAAACTGGCGACCAGGTCAAGGTCGTGCCCACGCCTTGCCATCTCCAAAACCATACCACCACCAAAACAGTATCCGATTGCGGAAATATCGTTACGCGCCACCGATTCATGGCTCTGCAACAGCTCCATCGCTGCCTGTCATGTTATTAATCCGGCCATTGACGAATTACTGGCGGAGCCATGAGTTAAACCCTAATCCATTGATTCAGATTAAAAGGAAAAAGCGTGACAGGAATCCGAAATCAGATAAGACATTCATAATAAACTGATTTACTCGCGCTAAATCCGGAAGAATCCCATGGCCGATCAAAGCAGCAAAAAAAGAGCGGCGCCCGCCAAGACCAAGCTGGCTGACAGTGATGCAACAAGCCGTAAAAAGCAAACAACCAAAAATCAGACCACGGCGGCTCGCACAAAGCAGACGACGAAAAAACAGCCGACTCAAACAACCACCAGGGCAAAGGACCCCCTGAACACAGAACCGACCAAGCACTCCTCTGAAAGTCGCGTCCTGCCTGGATTGCTGCAAGGATTGCAATCTGTATTCGATAAGATTCATAAGGACAGTCAAGAACGCGAAGATCACCAGGAAAAGATCATCGAAGAGTTCAGCGAGCGGCTGACCCAAGCATTCGAACAAAGCCATTCAGAAACGCAAGAGAAGGAGAAACTGTTACTGGAAAGGCTGGAAGCCATAGAGAAAGAACAATCCTACAGAATACAGCGCATCAAGCTTTTCTCACTGCCGGGCACACTGATCGCGATCGCCGCTCTGATCTATCTGTTTTACGTGGTACACATCATGGAGCGCTCCATGACCAGCATGTCCTCCGACATGAATCAGATCAGGCACCATATTGCATCCATCGGAAACGATACCCATGCCATGTCTGACGCCGTCATCAAGATGAACCAACAGATGGTACAAACAAACAAGAACATGGAGGCTATCACCTCCCAGGTGAAGGGAATGAACAACACTATGAGCCACCTCACCCGAAACGTAGGCGTGATGACCCATGATGTAGGTGCGATGTCACATACCGTGAGCCCGGTGATGAACGGGATGCGACAATTCATGCCGCTTTTTTAAATCTAGTCCAGCCAGAAACGATGAGGTTTTTTCTACCCCTCGGCACCTCAACATTTCTGGAAAATACTAACCATCCCCAAAACTGATTCCAATCCGTTTCGCACTGACCACCCAGGGGTGGTCAGCCGGCACCAGCTTCTTGTTACCAGCCACTTCGGTCAGGGGCACAGGCACGGCGAGTTCACCCTTTGCCGCCACCATGACACCGAAGACACCTTTCGAGATAAGATCAGTGCAAGCAGTACCCAAACGGGTAGCGAGCAACCTGTCCGCCGCGGATGGCGTGCCGCCCCGTTGCAGATAGCCGAGAATGGTCACCCTCGACTCTAACCCGGTCAACTCCTCAAGCTGACGGGAGAGGGTAACGGCATGGTTTGCATGGGCAGCCTCAAAGGCGGCCAACTCCGCTTTGGCGATCTTGCGATCCTTTTTGGTGTCGGCCTGATCCCTCCTTTCCCGGAGCATCTGATATTGCTCAGATTCGCCTTTCGGCAGCGCACCTTCCGCCACGGCAACAATACTGAAGTGTTTACCGCCAACGGCTCGTGCCCTGATAGCCTCGGCGACGCTTTCGATATCGTAAGCGATTTCAGGCAAAAGAATGACATCCGCACCACCCGCCAAACCGGACCCCAAGGCCAACCATCCGGCACGATGCCCCATAATTTCAACGACAATGATACGATGATGGCTGTGCGCTGTACTGTGCAGACGATCAATGGCATCAGTGGCGATACCCAGCGCCGTATCGAAACCGAAGGTTATATCCGTGTGCGCCACATCGTTATCGATGGTCTTGGGCAGGGTAATAACGTTGAGGCCCTTTTCCACCAACTGCAAGGCGTTCTTCTGCGTGCCGCCTCCGCCAATACAGACTAACGCATCGAGATGGTGGGCCTGATAATTCTTAACGATAACATCTGTCATATCCTGATGTTTGCCGTTGAAATTCATGCGATGGGGCTTTTCCCGGCTGGTGCCAAGTATGGTTCCTCCTCGCGTGAGAATGCCTGAAAGCGTGGTGCTGTCCAATGGCATGATCCGGTTTTCGACCAAACCCCGAAAACCGTCACGTATCCCAATCACCTGCATATCGTAGGAGCTGGAGGCCGCCTTGCCAACACCCCTGATTGCCGCATTAAGCCCCGGGCTATCACCACCAGAGGTTAATATTCCGATATGTGTAGTCATGGATACTCCCGAATTCGATTTCAACTATCACAATCACTCAATCATACACCACTCAATAAATCTATTTCCGCTCTAACAAGCGAATAGATGAAGGGTGTCTCACCCGTAAACGCTGATTACCATCACGACGATAGATCCATCCACGCACTTCGAGTGGGGCGTAGCGCAGCGACTGCGGATCATCGATACCGAACCTCTCCCAATCACCCCAGGTAATGCGCAATGCCAGGCCACCATCAAGGTTCAACCACACACCACTGCGGCTCTGGCCTACCCGGGTAATATAACCGGAGAGAAAATGAAACCCAGTCTCATTACCGCTCAGTTTCGATGCGTCTTCGATAGGTCGACGCCAAACTCCCTTGCGATCCTTTCGCGCTTTCTTTTCCGCATCGTTGTAGCACTCTTGGTTTCTCAGATTGGGAGGGACAGTAATCTGATATCCTGCCCCTTGCAGCAACAGCTCCCGATTGATGCTTTTACCATCTCGATCATAGAGATGAGCCAGTTGGCGACCATATCTGTCCCTAGCCTCAGCATCCTGGCAGACTCTAATGGAACCGCCGCTACGCTCTACCAGTGACTCGAGCAGGTGTTTGGCCTGCAAGGCGTTGGGCTCATCGGCCATCCCCGGCTCCCGCCCAAGCTCCGGTGTATTTATGCCAATCAGCCTGACCCTACGCCCATCTTCAAGACGTAAGGTGTCACCGTCATAGATGGAGGCAACTCCGCTCAAACCGGTACTACAGGGTGAGCAACTTTGTGCGAGTGCAAAAGAGGAAGGGAGTAATATGAACAGCAAAAAGGCCCCGCGACGCGGAGCCCTGTTGAATATCTCTGCCAGTAACGCCATGCGGCTACACAGCGGCACAGTACTCGATTAGCGGCTGTACTTCCTGCGGAATTTGTCCACACGCCCAGCGGTGTCGACGATCTTCTGTTTACCCGTGTAGAAGGGATGGCAGGATGAGCATACCTCCACATGGAGCTCCTCCTGACCCAGCGTGGAACGGGTCATGATCTCATTACCACAACTACAAACAACTTTGATCTCCTCATAACGAGGATGAATATCCGGCTTCATGATTGACTCTCTTTTGAGAAGGGCATCGTTGATAATCTGCCCCAAGGGCAGCGAAAGAGCGGAATGATATGCCAAGATGCCCGCCAAGGCAAGTGGTACTATTGACTGGATGGCCTGAGTGGAAAATCCAGTACCTTGCAGTCCCTCTTGTCTGCCTCTGATCCAGGCTGTCTATTACCTTGCAAGTAACCTAACAGGCCCTGCGGGCCAACCATATGATCCCACATCATACTGGAGATCTTTACACAGGCACTGAGAGGTGTTCGGTTCCTGCGTTCCTGGTCGATCCTCCATTGCAGTTGACGCATCCGCTCCTGCCTCTCTTCCGGCAAGGTGGCAATGAAGTCATCAATAGCTGCTTGACGCATATTCTCAAAACGCATTGGATCTTCTTCAGCCAGCTGGAGGAGATGATCAAAATCCAGGTTTCGGTTATTTAGCTGCGTCATCGATGGACCCTTGTTGGTACTCATATAGGAAAAGCTACCACAGCAATGGGATTATGTCCCCGATGGAAATTCCTGAATTACCCTCCTTTGGCCCCTACTAGATGAGAGATTCATCACAAATCCAACCACTTACACCGAAAACCATGCAAATGACAATATTTTGACTACACCCTATCTATCCTGTAACCACTGTCTGCTGGCAACACTAAAAGCCCCTTTAACTCGATCCAATCTGAGCGACTGAACTGAGCCATATTTCTGTTTCAAGACTGCTTACTGATATAGCTCACGTCAGGCACAAGCAACAGGTTTATAGTTATCATTCATGCCTTTATTTCCTATTACTGCATTTGCTATTGATCCCAAAGCCGCCTTAAAATCAATTTGTTAATCAGACGCTGGACCGTCAATTTCAAGAAAACACCATAAGGGCCTGGATGTATGGCAAACATAAAGAAAGAGATCGAGAGCCTTAGAGCAAAAATTGCACGTTTGGAAAATGAGCAAAAAAAGGCTGAAATGGAAAAAAAGGCAATTAGCAATGTCAATGATCAGATCGATAAGATACTGAAAGATAATGAATTAAGCTTTGAAGCCTATATTCGACACAACCAGAAAAAGGTCAGCCGAATAATCCAAAAGATCGAGGGCCAAACTGACAAAGTTGAAACAAAAACCAGACGATCGACAAAGAAAAAATCCGCTCGGCGAGGTCAGCAACGCACTAAAACAGCCGCCACGATAAAGATACCGGCAGGGAAATACAGCAACCTGCCAAGCAATCCCGACCAGGTTTTCGAGGTCAAGGAAAAAGGACCAAGGCCCAAAATACTCAAGGGCTATGCAGAAGAGATCGGATTGGAAGCCTTTATGCAGCAATGCCGAATCGAATAATCAACAGGCAGGCGCTTCAGATAGAAGAAAGAGGGCATACCCGTGGTGATTGAATATGCAAAGCTAAATTATATTTCGCCTTTAACCTCGAAAATCGCGATAAGATCATTCAGAAACCTGAAACCCAATAGCGTAGGACAGAGACGGTCGTCAACGGGGTAGAGCAGCCCTTTTTCAATCGCGATCGCCAATGGCTGCCGGATGTAATCGAGACTCAGGCCGGTGGTTGCGCCAAACAGGGACGCCTCCACACCTCGGCTCAAACGAAGCGCATTCATCATGAATTCGATGGACAGATCCTCGGCTTGCAGTATCCGCTCACCCTGGAGGAAAGATTGCATCCCCTCCCCGGCGGCCAGATAGTCATTGGGATGGCGCCATTTCCAACGCCGCCTGACAACACCGTCCCGGGTAGTTATTTTACTATGCGCCCCCGCACCAATACCGATATAGTCACCAAAGCGCCAATAGTTGATATTGTGTCTACATCTCTCACCCAGGCGTGAGAAGGCTGAAATTTCATACTGCTCGTACCCCGCCCGCAGTAACATTTCATGGCCCTGTTGCTGCATCTGCCACAGGCTCTCCTCATCCGGCAGCTCGGGCGGCAACCGATAGAAGGGCGTATTGGGCTCCAGCGTCAGCTGATAGTATGAAAGATGTCCCGGAGCCAACTTGATAGCCGTGCTCAGATCAGCCTTAGCCATCTCCAGCGTCTGTGAAGGCAGACCGAACATCAGATCAAGATTGATTCGCTCGAAACCCGAGCGTTGCGCCCTATCCACGGCCATAAAGACTTCCTCAGGACCATGAATACGTCCCAGGGCCAGCAACGATTCAGAATTCAGGCTCTGTACTCCAAGCGATAGACGATTAACACCCGCTTCCCGGTAACCCGACAGACGCTCCGACTCCATTGCACCAGGATTCGCTTCCAGGGTTATCTCCACCCTTTC
>JASFJX010000126.1:0-7995 GCA_050119385.1 Candidatus Thiodiazotropha sp.
TCAAACAGCTCTCGAGCCTCAATGGCAAGGCCAGGTGAATATGGAGAGCCGGGAGGTGCTGACAGTCGTCGGAAGCCGCAACATGCCCCCTTTCAGCATGTTGAATAAAAATGGGGAGCCGGTTGGCGTAGGTATCGATCTATGGCGACTCTGGTCGAAAAAGACAGGAATACCTGTACGCTTTCGGCTCACCGACATTTCCAGATCGCTGGAAGAGATGAAGGATGGGCGTGCCGATGTTCATGCCAGCCTGTTACTATCAAAGGAACGCAGCGACTGGCTCGATTTCACACCGCCATTTCTGGAAACCCCCGCCTTTCTCTACCACCTCTACAAGAACACCAGCCAATCCAGGCTGAATGATTTCTCTACCGCCCGGGTCGGCACCCATGGCCCGGTTCCTTCAAACCTTTTCAGAAAGCTGTTTCCACAAGGGACTCACGTGGTATTTGAAAACATACCGCAGATGATCCAAGCCGTGGAGCAGGATCAGCTCGACGCCTTTATCGCCGACCGACCATCCACCGACTTTGCTCTCCTGCGTCATGGCATGCGAGGTGATTTCATAGCACTGGATAGTCCACTGTTCCAGATATCCTTGCGCGCCGCGGTAGCAAAAGGCAATCACAAGCTACTTGAAGCGGTAAACCAGGGTCTTGGCGCGATCACCCGAACTGAGATGAACACCATCCTCGCCCGATGGATAGATCAATCCGCTCGCCTGGCGATCGAACTGCCTCTACAGTCGGCCCTCGACCTGAACCGGCAGGAAAAACTGTGGTTACAACAGCATAAAACCCTGCGCATCGCCATTGATCCCGATTATGCACCCTACGAGTTCGCCGATAAAGACGGCCATCATCTGGGGATATCGTCAGATATGCTCCAACTCATCGCTCGCAAGCTGGGGATTGAATTCACCTTGGTGCCAACAACAAGCTGGGAACAGACGCTGAAATTGGCTGCCCAGCGACAGGTCGATCTCCTACCCCTGGCAAACCGTACGGCTCAAAGAGAAACGTTCCTCGACTTCACTGAACCCTATCTGCTCTCCCAGCGCCATATCATCACTAGACGGCAGCAAAGTGATATCCAGACAGAAACTGACCTGCCCGGGCATACACTGGCGCTGCCGACCGGTTACTCCATCATACCCCTGGTGCGTGCAAAGTGGCCAAATGTCAGGATCAAGGAGGTGGCCGATATACCCACCGCACTGCAACAGGTCTCTTTCGGTGCAGCAGATGCAACCATTCTCAGCAGCGGAGTAGCCGGTTACTGGCTCGACCGCAAGGAGATCACCAACCTGCGATTGGCCGGTACGCTGGGTCAAGCCAGCAGACTATCTCTCGCCAGCCGCAATGACTGGCCCGAACTGTCAAGCCTTCTGCGCAAGGCATTACAGTCGATTGACAAGGAGCAACGCAACGCCATCCGCCGTCGCTGGATATTCTTAGATATGGACCGGGCCAATCAGACACAACTGGGATTGACCACCGAAGAACAGACCTGGATCGAACAGCACCCGGTCATTCGGGTCGGGGTCAACACCCAAGCTCAACCACTGAGCTTTCTCGGCTCTGATGGCGTCTATCGAGGACTCACGGCCGACTATCTGGATCTCCTGGAAAAGCGTCTCGGTCTAAGTATGTTGGTAGTGACAGAGGGGGGATGGTCCGCATTGCTCGATAAGATTCAGTCTCAACAGCTCGATATGATCGGCACCATACCGTCAACCGATGAACGCCAACAATACTTGAGGTTCACCCTCCCTTACCATGTCGCGCCCACCAAGCTTTACATTCGTAGCGATGAAATGCGTATCGGCAACCTTGCGAATTTAGCAGGAAAACGCGTTGTAGTGGAAAAGGATTACTGGCTTCACGAGCGGCTCTCATCGGAGTATCCAGCGATAAACCTGATGATAGTGGAAAACACATTAGAGGCGCTAAAGGCCGTCGAATCAGGTCGCGCGGATGCCTACATCGGTATCCAGAGTGTCGCAGACCTGCTCATCTCCGAACATCAACTGAAACACCTCAAGACACTATTACCTGAGGAGAAACTAGGCAAGGCGGAGTTACGCATGGGGGTCAGAAAAGACTTACTCACACTGGGCAAAATAATCGACAAGGTTTTTTCCAATACCCCCCCTGAAAAACATCGATTATTAAAGCAGCATTGGTTTACCGGAACATATGATGTCACACCTGATTCACTGGTACTCAATCAGGAGGAACGTGAGTGGCTCTCACAACACCCACAAATCGATATCGGGGTAATGAACGCCTGGCCACCGATGGACTTTACCACCCCCCAGGGGGTCGCAACGGGTATCGGCGCCGATATCATCAAGGTCCTGAACAGCCGCCTTGGTGATGTGTTACACCCCCATCCGGCCACATGGGATGAACTCTATAACGCGGTAAAAGAGAAACGCCTCCCCGCACTCATGAACATCACTCCGACAGCCGAGCGTAAAAGCCACTTCCTGTTCACCAGTCCCTATCTCGCCATCCCTCACGTCATCGTCACCCATAAGCGATATCCAGCAGTGCATAAAATTTCAGATTTGAGCGGAAAGCGTGTCGCGGTGGAGAAGAGTTTCATGCTGGGTAATATGCTTAAACAGCGTTATCCCACCATCAGGTTGGCTGAATACGCCAATACCAGCGACGCGCTGGATGCGGTCTCCCGGGGCGCGGCGGATGCCCATATTGGCAACCGCGCCGTGGCGCTCTATCTGATCGAGCATGAGCTGATCTCGAATTTGAAGATACAGAGTAAGATTGGTGAAAGTGTCTCCCTGAATGCCATCGGCGTGCGTGATGACTGGCCGATTCTGCGGAATATTTTGCAAAAAGCGCTTGCCACCCTGAGCCATAAGGAGATCAGGGGCATTCTAAGAAAGTGGGTACCGAACGCTGAAGTGAGTGAACAGATCGACCCTGAAAAATCTCAGCTCTTACTCACCCCGCAAGAACAGGCCTGGTTGGAGAATCACAGAGAGATTCGCATCGGTATCGACCGCTTCTGGGAACCCATTGAATTCGTTGATGATCAGGGAATGCATCGTGGAATCTCTGCCGATTTCCTCTCCCGTATCCAGCAGATGCTAGGCGTGAAGTTTATCTACTCACCCTCCCTTAGCTGGTCACAAGTGATGGCGGGCGCCAAGGCGGGCGACATCGATCTGCTGCCGGCAGTCACACCATCACCGGCACGCGCCCGGTATCTCTCTTTCACCCACCCCTATCTGCACTTTCCCTTTATGATCTTCACCCGCAGGGATGCTCCCTTAATCACCGGTATCGAGGATTTGCATGGTCTGAGCATCGCCGTGGAAGCGGATTATGTCACCGTCGAATACCTGAAAACAGACCATCCGGAACTAAAGCTGAACCAGATGGAAACCACCGCTGAAGCCTTGCGTGCGCTCGCAAGCGGTGAAGTGTACGCCTATATCGGCAATCTGACGTTGGGCAGCTATCTCATCGATAAGTTGGGCCTGGGCAACCTGAAGGTTGCCGCCCCAACCCCCTATGCCAACGACCTGGCCATGGGTGTACGTAAAGATTGGCCGCAACTGAGATCGATCCTGGACAAGGCCATGGCGGCCATTGATGAGAACGAACGCCGCGCCATACGCCAGAAATCACTGGCCATTCGTTATGACGTTGAGATGGACTACACACTCCTGTGGAAAGTCCTGGTTGTCGCAGGGACGCTGCTAATGATCACTTTGCTTTGGCTAGCCCAGATGCGACGTCAAAAGAAAGCCCTGGCAGTGGCCAAAGCGGAGGCGGAACAGGCCAATCGTTTCAAGAGCTATTTCCTGGCCAACATGAGCCATGAAATCCGTACCCCGATGAATGCAATAATGGGATTCAGTCACCTGGCTCTACAGACACAATTAACACCGAGACAATACCACTATATCGATAAGATCAAGGCCTCGACCCACACGCTGCTCGGGGTGATCAATGACATTCTGGATTTTTCAAAAATCGAAGCGGGTAAATTAGAGATTGAGACTATCCCCTTTTCCCTGGATGGGGTATTCGAAAACCTGGCCAGTCTGACTGCAATGCGAGCCGAAGAAAAAGGTTTGGAGATCCTCTTCAATCGTGACCTGACAATACCCGGCATGCTGATCGGGGATCCGTTACGGCTCGGACAGGTCCTGATCAACCTCACCGGCAATGCCATCAAGTTCACGGAACAGGGAGAGGTCATAGTCAGCGCCACTCTAGAGAAACAGAGTGAAGGGGCGGTATGGATACATTTTAGCGTACAGGACACCGGCATCGGCATCGACAAAGCAGAGCTGCCACGCCTGTTCAAACCCTTCAGCCAACTGGATGGCTCCACCACCAGGCGTTACGGCGGTAGCGGTCTCGGCCTGAGCATCTGTCTACATCTGATCGAACTGATGCAGGGTACACTCAGGGTGGATAGTTCTCCCGGCAAGGGCAGCACCTTTAGTTTTAGCATTCCCTTGGGCATCAGCGGATCCACAGTCAGAGAGAACTGGATGCCCGAGCCCGACCTGTGCGGACTGAAAGTTCTGGTAGTGGATGACAATCCTACCGCGCTTGAACTGCTTACAGAACGCCTGGCTTCATTTAGCTTTGACGTCACCTCGACATTAGATGCCAGGGAGGCCCTGAAACTGCTGTCGGATGCGGATCGTAGTAGAGAGAAACCCTTCCGGCTTGTCTTGATGGATTGGCGCATGCCGGGGCTCAACGGCATCGAGGCCGGTCGCCACATCAAGCAAAACCAGGATAATCTCTCTCAAGTACCTGCTGTAATATTGATCACTGCCTATGGCCGGGAGGAGGTGATGCTGCAAGCGGAAGAGTCAGGGCTTGATGCAATCCTGATCAAACCGGTCAGCCCCTCGGTATTGTTCGATACGGTAATCCGTGTCTTGAGCGATAGGGATGAGCAGACAGCCATCCAAGTGGTAGGCACAACACCCATGCAGCGACTCTCAGGCACAGTGTTGCTTGTGGAAGACAATATGATCAATCAGCAGGTGGCACAAGAGATACTCGAGAGTATGGGCCTGTTAGTGAATACTGTAAGCAATGGACAGGAGGCAATCGACGCAATTAGCCAACACAGCTACGACTTGGTGCTGATGGACCTGCAGATGCCGGAGATGGACGGTTATGAGGCCACACGGCGGATCCGTGCCGACGCCAAATATGACAAACTGCCGTTGATCGCCATGACAGCGCACGCCATGGCTGAAGAACGTGAACAGTGCCTTAAGGCCGGCATGAACGAACATGTGCCCAAACCAATCGACCCAGGCCATCTCTACAGGGTGCTCAGCCAATGGCTTAAACCCGCCATAACTCCCCCCCCACAACAGGGTGAAAGGCGTTCACAGCTGGACGATATCGAACTCCCCGCCAATCTGCCCGGCATCGATTTAAACTGGGGCCTTGAGCGCATCGGTGGCAATAAGCAGCTGTATCTCAATCTACTTGCCGAGTTTGTCACCAATCACGGTCAGGACATGGCCACACTGGAAGCGAGTTTACAGCAGAGCGGTATCGATGACGCCAGACGTATATTACACACCCTAGAGGGCGTTTCGGGGAATATCGGCGCCCATTCCTTGCAGCAAGCGGCGAAAGAGCTACACAGTGATCTGATGAAAGAGAACGCAAGTCGGATCACCACGCTACCCGATCCTTTTAGCCAAGCATTTGCACAACTCTTCAATGGGCTTCGCAGTTACCTGGCAGAGCTGACGATCCCCCTCGACGCCATGCCTTCAGCCGCTTCCCCGAAAGCGGCTGAAGCCGATGTTGAGATCGACACACTGATTACATCCCTTGATTCCCTGCTGGCAGCTGGGAATCCGGATGCAAAGAGTGTGTTTCAAACATTGCGCCAGATGCTGAATCGAGAGGATACCGCCGAACTTACCGAGCGTTTGGCAAAGCAGATAAGCGATTATGATTTCGATCTCGCAAGGAACACCCTGATGACGCTGTCCGGGCACTTTAAGGAATAGATGAAATGCCAGCCGGTAAACAAAAAATTCTACTCGTTGATGACGAGACTCTGTATATCGATATCCTTGTCGATCTACTAAAGGATGACTACATAACGGCGGTAGCAAAGAGCGGCGCTCAGGCACTGAAACGGGCATCCGACGATCCCCCCCCCGACTTGGTGTTGCTGGACATCCTGATGCCCGGCATGGATGGCTACGAAGTCTGCCGCCTGCTCAAACAGGACCCATGCACAAGGGACATACCTGTGATCTTCCTCACCGTTAAAAGTGAAGTCGCTAACGAGGTCAGAGGTTTCGAGCTCGGCGCGGTCGACTATATTGCCAAACCGATGAGTCCACCCATCGTGCGTGCCCGGGTGAAGTCCCATCTTGCGCTGCACCAAGCCCAACGACAACTCGCGCAGCAAAACGAGTTATTGGAGCAACGGGTCTGTAAACGCACGGAGGAACTGAACCGGACCAAGGATGTGGCGATCTTCTGCATGGCCTCACTGGCCGAGACGCGAGACAGCGAAACCGGGAAGCATATTCTGCGCACCCAGAACTACATCAAGATATTGGCTGAATATCTGATGAATCACCCGCATTTCTCGGACTATCTGCAGCTCGATGGCACCATCGAGTTGTTGAGCAAAACATCACCACTGCACGATATCGGCAAAGTTGGCGTACCGGATCGTATCCTGCTAAAACCGGGAAAGCTGAATCCAGACGAGTGGATAGTGATGAAGAAACACGCCGAGTATGGCCACGACGCCCTGTTACGGGCAGAACGGGAGCTAGGTAGCACCGACTACCTGCAGTTGGCCAGGGAGATCGCCTACACCCACCATGAGCACTGGGACGGCACCGGCTATCCGAGGGGATTGAAGGGAGAAGATATCCCTGTTTCAGGCCGCCTGATGGCGCTTGCCGATGTCTATGACGCACTCATCAATAAGCGGGTCTACAAGCAAGCCTATAGCCACGAAAAAGCAGTGGAGATCGTCAGACAAAGTGCAGGCACCCATCTCGATCCCGATATCGTAGAGGCATTTATTAAGCTGCAGGGTAAATTCTACGATATCGCCCAGCTCTATCGTGATAGTTAGTGTCCGTCCAGAAACGACTTGAACGCTGGTAGGCGCCAGACGGTTGTCTTTCGTAGAAGCGGCATGGATGCTGCGTAAGCCCCGTCAGCACTCAGAAAACAATCTAACCTAAGGTTTTTGCTTGTTAATTCTGGAATATTATTAACCCGGCACCTTAATAGTAAACTGCAATGTGTCACCGAGCTTGGCTGTACGCATCCTGGTACCGGTCTTGCCGGCAGAATAGTATCCACTGGTTACTGCTGCTAGTGTGGTGTAACGCATAAATGGCACAATCAGATATGTCCTGATCGGATAATATGAAATGCTACACTTAGGTATTCACCATCGCCCCCCAGGTCTGAGCCATGAAGAAACCACTCATCCTGTTGATCGACAACGGCTCTACAAAACCACAGGCAACACGTAACCTGAGACACCTGGCAGTTGCGCTTGGCCAATGCAGCGGCTATAACGTGCACCCTGTCTCCCTGCAGCACGCTGATAGGATCGCGGCTGAAGAGCTGGATGGAAATCCGGCTCAGCTCCTGGAGTCTTTTCTCTCCAGCCAGTTAATCCAAGGTGCTAGGGAATTCCTCGCCATACCGCTTTTTTTCGGCCTCAACCGGGCACTGACATCATTCATCCCCAATCTAGTGAACTCTCTTCAAGCACGACACGGACCCTTTCGTTTAAAGATCGCCGATGTACTCTATCCATTGCCCAAAGGAGAGCCCAGGCTGGCCACTATTCTGAAGGACAATATCGATCCACTCATTTCAGGACCCACACCACCACGCGTCATTCTAGTCGATCACGGCTCACCGCTGCCGCAAGTGACTGAAGTACGCACTAGAATTGCGAGAGAGCTGAACGAACTATTGCCAC
>JASFJX010000127.1:0-7983 GCA_050119385.1 Candidatus Thiodiazotropha sp.
TTCGCGACCTGATCTCATTAATCAGAAAGGGGTTTCGTGACTATCCTGTCTATCCGGAAGGCAGCAAGAACTTCGCGATTGAACTACAGACGGCGCTCATCCGGGGAGGTGATGCGGCGAGACCTTTTCAAGAACAGAGAATAGAGGTTGACGAGGAATATTTAACTCAATTTTTTTCCGACAGGGTTAATAGAATTGATACGAGTGCCGAGGGTGGGATTGATCAGGCATTGCTGGAGAGGATCAGGTCGTTCAAAATCGATACCTGGATGATTGCCGGTTCTGGCGAACAGATGCTTTATTTGGCTTGGAAAAACAGTGATTCAAGACGTTTCCTGTTTGTCGATGGAGTTGGATTAAAGGTATTGGATATTACCGATGTCGGGTTGGCGAAATCTGTTGCCAATGGTGACTACAGTGTTATGCAGGATTGGGTGCAACCGATTGTAGACCGGGCCATCGACCGTATACTCTTGACCAGTTACAACCAGATCAAGGATGAGTCTTCTGTCGATGAGTTGACCGGGCTGTTCAATCGTCGCCGATTCGAACGCCATCTTCGTGAGCTATCAGTCGAGGCGGAAAACAGCGAGACACAACACGTTTTGATACTGCTAGACCTGGACAAGTTTCATGTGGTCAATGACTTGTGTGGTTTTGAAGGGGGTGATCAACTGCTGCAGAGAGTTTCATCGATACTCTCGAGCTATCTCACCGATGATGGTATGGTAGCCCGTATTGGGGATGATGAATTCGCTCTGTTCATGCGCAATGCGAATCTCGATAAGGGATATCAGAACGCTGAATCATTGCGCCGCGCAATCGAGGAATATCGCTTCAGCTGGAACGATCGTCTGATACCTGTTTCAGCCAGTCTCGGTGTAGTGCAGGTCGATGCCCTGCAGCAGGCTAATGCCAGTGATCTTCTGCAAGCTGCCAAGTCAGCCTGTTACATGGCCAAGGAGGGTGGTAGAAACTGTACGCGCCTCTATTCGGCATCCGATTCCGTCTATCAGAAGCACATGCAGATTATACAGACGATTCCAGCAATTCAGGAGGCGTTGGCAAATGATCGAATGGTATTATATGCCCAACCAATAGTCCCGCTTAAAGAAGATTCGGGATTCAAGCTCCACTATGAAATTCTGCTGCGAATCCTGGATGATAATGGGGAGCCACAAGCCCCTCAGAGCTTCATCAAAATCGCAGAACAGTATGATATGATGCGAGCTGTCGATAAGTGGGTCGTAGGGCGCTTCTTCGATGCGATTATGCCCTATGGTGAGGACTTGCTGGGAGGCGTCAGTTTCTCCGTCAATTTATCGACTAAGTCTGTTGTCGACGAGGAATTCAAACGCTTCTTGAAGCAGCACATCGGTGAATCCCCGGTTCCTACTGAGCAGCTTGGATTTGAGGTTACGGAAACCGCCCTCGCCAGGGATATCAAAGAGACAGTGGCATTCATGAAGGAAGTCAGGGCCATGGGATGCTCCTGTTATCTGGACGATTTCGGGTCAGGCTTCGCCTCTTTCTCATATCTCAAGGACTTTCCGGTCAATTATGTAAAAATCGACGGCATCTTTGTGCGTGAGATGATTCACAATACTGCGGATTTGGCAATGGTTATTTCGATCATGGAACTCGCGCATTTCATGGATAAGCTGGTGATTGCCGAGCATGTAAGTGATGCCTCTATCTGCAAGGCGCTACGGGAGATGGGGGTGGATTTCGCGCAGGGTTATCATTATGGGCGCCCCCGGGCCTTTAGCGATGTTTTGCAAGAGGTTGTTGGGGGGCGAAGGCAAATCTCCAATGCCTGAATATTTCATCCGGGAACGCGATGATCGTGTCGGGATCGTCGTTCTGATGTGGATTTGCGATTGAGTCAATAGGCCAAGCTATTGATGATTGAGCAAATACCTCAGCTTGTACGCTTGCCAAGCGTACACACGGCGAGATCGGTTATACTTTGTACTTTGCCAATATTCCATAAATATCATGTAAAACTGTAAGTTAGTTAGTGCTCATCTAGACGTTGGTAGGCGCCTGACGGTTGTCTTTCGCAGAAGCGGCAGGGATGCCGCGCAAGCCCCGTCAGCACAGGGATGCGCCCCGGAGGAAGTGCCCTTGGGGTGGGCTGTCGGGGCGTCGGAGAAAGACAACCGTCAGGTGCCGAGGGATAGGTAAGAACTTGTCATTTCTGGACGGGCACTAGTTAGTTTTCTAAGCAACCGGGTGAAATATTCTGATTAGACAACTGATATATTTCACCATGAAGGTCACGAAGGATACGATGATGCATTCAATGTTCTTCGTGCGTTTTTGTGGTAGGAGATCCACCGACAGCCAAACTTGGTACATTGTGGATTGTGTGTCAAGTAGTGCTGCAATAGTTTTAAAGCATTTATTGACAGGTATCAGATAGGCTACAATCCGGGCAGAATTCCATAGCGCAATAGAGAGGGAGCAGAGGTTTGACCCTGTATGCCGCCGACAAACTAATTGCCCAGGCCCGGGTGCTGGCAGCTGAATATCGTCGTACCATGGGTAAGCCCTTACCCGGTATCAGCAATGAGATAGCTGAATACGATGCGGTTAAGCTGCTTCAACTCGAGGCCAAACCACAGGGTGAAGGTGGCTACGATGCCATCGATCCCGCCCGTGGCGGCAAACAGATTCAGATCAAATCGAGAACCATCTTCGATGAAAGTAAAACGGGTCAAAGGATAGGTCAGCTTAAGCTCGACAAGGATTGGGATAGTGTGGTGTTGGTACTTATGGATGAGGATTATGAGCCCTATGAGATCTATGAAGCGGAGCGTGATGATATCCTCGAATATGTCGGTAAGAGCAGTAGCAGCCGGGCTAAGCGTGGAGCCATGTCGGTGGCTCGTTTCAAGATCATCGGTCGCCTGGCCTGGACCCGTGAGACTGGTCTTGAACCGGAAGTCTGGGATAATCAGGCTGACTAGGGCCTGTCAATACGAATAGGTTCTAGAGGTTGATGACGGACATAGCTGAGATCTTTGCTCCTGATGGCTGGTTGGCGAACCGTATTGAGAGTTTTTCCTATCGGCCGCAACAACAAGAGATGGCTCAGGCCGTGGGCCGGATTATGGACCGGGGGGGGGTATTGATCTGTGAAGCCGGGACAGGTACCGGCAAAACTTTCGCCTATCTGGTGCCGGCATTGATGTCCGGGCAAAAGGTGATCATCTCAACCGGTACGAAAAACCTCCAAGATCAACTGTTTCACCGTGATCTACCCATGGTACGGCAAAGCCTGTCAAGCCCCGTATCAACGGCTTTACTGAAAGGGCGGTCCAACTATCTCTGCATCCATCGACTGGAGAATACACTGCATGAGGAGTTGCATCTTACCAGGGAGCAGGTTGGGCAGTTGCAGTGGATTCGCGAGTGGTCGAGCGCCACCAGGAGCGGTGATATAGCCGAGATGACCCGGATTCCCGAAGACGCTGGAATCTGGCCCTATGTAACCTCAACCACCGACAACTGCCTGGGGCAAGAGTGTTCCGCCTATAGCGCCTGCCACCTCATGGAGGCGAGAAAACGTGCCCAGGAGGCGGATTTGGTGGTTATCAATCACCATCTTTTGTGTGCGGACATGGCATTGAAAGAAGAGGGGTTTGGCGAACTTCTGCCCAGTGTCGACTGTTTTATCCTCGATGAGGCGCATCAATTGCCTGACATTGCAGGAAATTTCTTTGGTGATAGTGTGAGTGGCCGCCAGTTACTGGAACTGGCAAAGGATACTGTCACGGAGTATCACCGTGAAGCAAAAGACACACCCGAGATTCCGCAACGTGCAGAGCGTCTGCAGCAGGCAACCAGGGATATGCGCTTGGCCTTTGGCCTGGAACAGAGGCGGGGAGCCTGGTCCGAGGTTGCTGCCAATCCGTCGGTCAATGCCCATCTTGACAGATTGCTCGAGTCAATCGAGCAACTGGCTCAATCTCTACGTGCTGTGGAAGGGCGGGGAAAGGGCCTTGATAGCTGTAGTGAGCGTTGTGATACGGTTTTGAGACGACTGCATGCTTTACAGGAGAATGATGATGACGAGTCTATACGTTGGTTTGAAACTCACCGTCAGAGCTTTCGTTTAAATCGTACACCGCTGGAGATAGCAGGGATATTTCAGGGCGCCATGCTAGAACATCCCGCTTCCTGGATATTTACCTCGGCCACCCTGGCAGTGGGTGGTAGTTTCGAACACTTCTCCAAGCAGCTCGGCTTGTCGGAAGCGGAAACACATTGTTGGGAAAGCCCTTTCGATTATCCGCATCAAGCTGTCTGGTATGTACCAAAGGATGTGCCGGAACCCAACAGCCCTGAGTTCAACAGGGCTGTGTCCGATCTTTCACTGCCAATATTGGAGCAGAGTAGTGGTCGTGCTTTTCTGCTTTATACCAGTCACAAGGCGCTTCAGGAGGCAGCCGATTACCTGAAAGATAAGCTGAGTTACCCGATGCTGGTGCAGGGTACCGCGCCACGAACCGAGTTGGTTGAACAGTTTCGTAAGCTTGGTAATGCGGTGTTGCTCGGAACTTCGAGTTTTTGGGAAGGCATCGATGTGCGTGGTGATGCATTGTCCTGTGTCATCATTGATAAACTGCCGTTTGCCTCACCGGGTGATCCGGTGTTACAGGCGCGTATCGACGCGTTACGCAAGCAAGGTGGCAATCCCTTCATGGCGTATCAATTACCCCAAGCCGCAATAGCCTTGAAACAGGGGGCCGGACGTTTGATACGTGATGAGGCGGACCGGGGAGTGTTGGTGCTTTGCGATCCCAGGTTATTGAACAAACCCTATGGCAAGATATTCATCCACAGCCTGCCTCCGATGACCAAAACAACGGATTTTGCTGTGTTAGAGCGATTTTTCGCTTTACTGGATGAGCAAAAAAAAGCGGGACCAACGCGTCGGGGGCACTCGTAGGTCCCGCGAGGATGAAGCCAAACTTGGCTTGACATCAAAAACTTATAATTATCAATTGCTCAATGCGGGTCCATAAGGTTTATCGATGATTGGTATATGGTGGTCGAGCCAATTTTTGATATATATCATCGTTCCTTCCTCTACCTCCATCTCGCCAGCATGAAACCTGTTCTGAATGTCGGTGCATGTCTGTACCAGGAAATCATGCTCTTGACGATGGTGCACCAGCCCGCTGTAACCACGCTCCTCCATTAAACGCTCTTCTGTCTCAAAATGCTTGACGACGAAATCAACCAGGTTATCTAATCGATTGCCAATGTCGATGCGGTCTTTATTGATGACAGCATCATTCAGTGCATTGACACGGTCGAACAGCTCTTTATGCTGCTCATCGCAAACATCGACGCTTGTGCCATATTTATCCTCTACCCATCGCATTAGTGACATACATGAACTCCTTTTCCTGTATTTATGTATCACTGGTTTTTTATATCATCTGGCATGAAAGCTTGAGCACCACCTGTCCAATTATTCATACAGACTTAAAAAGATCTTTCTGTCCTTAGTTTTGGTTTGTCCCAAAGATTCAGACGGGATTGAAATCACTTGTATTGTGATAGTCGGAAGTATGCCGTTTCAGTCGTAGGATCAGCTCCAGCGGTGAAGTCGCTGATAGCCAAATTTCGAATCAGGTGATAATGACCCATTGATTTCCACTCCTCCCTGTGAGCAATGCCATTTTGCATGCATCGCTAATATCCCTTCAACAGCAAAACGATGTGATGATCGATTGTGTTGAGTATATGCGGATTCTTATACAAAATTTTCAATTTGTAAAGTGTTTTGTTCTTTATCTTAAACTCCTATATCGATATAAGAACGTGCCAGTTTTTGCAGGGCAATAACATAAGCAGCGGTTCGGTAATCTTCGAGTTCGGGTTTACGGCTGCGTATGTCAATAATCTCCTGTAACGCCTGACGCATGCTGTCATCGAGACCTGATCGAACCAAGTCGAATTCGTCAGCGCCCCGAGACAAATTGCTTTTTATCCATTCAGGGATCTGATTTCCGGTTGTCTGTTCCAACGCAGCAATCACATGTCTGCCGCGTGACTCATCCAGACGACGTTCGATACGGCCAAAACGCATATGGCTGAGATTACGTATCCACTCGAAATAGGAGACTACCACGCCGCCGGCGTTGATATAGGCATCGGGCAGGATGGTTATGCCTCGACGACGCAGGATACGGTCGGCCTCGAAGGTGATGGGGCCATTGGCAGCTTCAGCAATCAGCTTGGTATTGATATTCGGTGCGTTGTGCTCATTGATCGTTCCCTCGATAGCGGCGGGTATCAGGAGATCACACTCAGCTTCCAGAAGCTTCTCACCCTGTTCTATGAACTTGCCACCAGCGAATCCCTTCAGGCCGCCATGAGAACAACGGTGGTAATGGGCCTCTTCCACATGAATTCCCTCGGGATTGAAGATCGCTCCGTCCCGTTCAATGATGCCGACTATCTTGGCGCCGTCCTCCTCGGATAGAAACTTGGCAGCGTGGAAGCCTACATTACCCAGTCCCTGGATGATGATCTGCTTATCCTCCAACGAACCGTCCAGACCTGCCGCGTTTAACTCCTCCTTGTGCCTGAAAAACTCCTGTAGAGCATATTGGACGCCGCGTCCTGTAGCCTCGGTACGACCGTTGACGCCGCCATGGACAACCGGTTTGCCGGTGACACAGGCGAGGGCGTTGATATCTTCGGGATAGAGGTGTTTATAGGTATCTGCTATCCATGCCATTTCACGCTGACCGGTACCCATATCCGGGGCGGGTACATTGGTTGCCGGATTGAGAAAACCCAGGGTCGCCAGTTCCCGCGCAAAGCGGCGCGTAATCTGTTTCAATTCATCCCGAGTGTAGTTATTGGGATTGATATACAGCCCACCTTTTGATCCGCCGAATGGCACGTCAACGATGGCGCATTTATAAGTCATCAGTGCCGCTAGCGCCTCGATTTCCTGTTGGTCGACGTTTTCTGAATAACGCAAACCACCCTTGGCCGGCAGACGATGGGTACTGTGAACCGCCCGCCAGCCGGTAAATAGTTCAACTTTGCCTCGTATCTCTACAGGGAAGCTGACCTGTAGCACCGAAGTACAGGATTTAATGGCATTGGCGATTCCCGGATCCAGCTCAATCAAGGCCAGTGCGCGGTCGACCATGTGGTCAACGTTTTGTCTGAATGTCAGTCCGGATGATGCTTCTGTCATAATCTAAAACTCGCGGATAATAATAAGTGATGCAGGCTTAACAGATACAATGGGTGCAGGATAGCTGATGTCTGTTCCAAATTACTATGGGAATGGATTCACTGCTGTAGTGTCCTGCCGCCATCGACGTCGATTATCTGACCCGTGATATATGGCGCGTCACGAAACAGGAATAGCAGTGTACGAGCGATATCTTCCGGTGTTCCAGCCCGTTTTAGGGCGGTTCGGTCAAGAATATCCTCACGTTCCTGCTCGCTAAGGCCCTGTTCCGGCCAGAGTATGGCGCCTGGGGCAACACCGTTAACACGGATTTCAGGTCCCAGCTCCCGTGCCAGGGATTTCACCAGCATAGCGTTACCCGCTTTGGCGATAGAGTAGATGGGGTGATCCTTGAGCGGTCGCCGGGCATGGATGTCCACCAGATTGATGATACAGCCTTTACTCCGATAGAGCAGGGGCGCCGCAGTCTGCGAGAGAAAAAAGGGTGCTTTGAGATTGCTGCCAATCAGCTCCTCCCAGTCGTTAACCGTCGCATCCTTGAGCGGTGTTGGGTAGAAGGTTGAGGCATTATTCACCAACAGGTCGAGGCGCTGGCATAGCGCTTGCGCCTGACTGATGAGAAAGTTGTAACTCTCAGGTTGATGCAGATCCGCCTGCAACAACCACACAGATTGTGAGCGCTTCTTCTCCAGTTCATGCCTGAGCTTTTCCGCCGCCTCTTTGGAGTGGCGATAGTGGAGTAGAATGTTCAT
>JASFJX010000128.1:0-7928 GCA_050119385.1 Candidatus Thiodiazotropha sp.
ACAATGATCAGGGTTGGTGGTTTGGGACGCTCCTGTTCAACGATATCCAGAATCGTCTCCAGGGTGCCTGTAAACACCCGCTGCAACTGTGTTGTACCCTGCTGAATCAAGGCGATTGGCATATCCTTATCAACCCCATGGTTGCGCAGCTCTTTGCAGATAACAGGCAGACCGACAAGGCCCATATAGAAAACAATGGTCTGACTTGGTTGTGCCAGCATCTTCCAATTTATATTCATGGTGCCGTCTTTCAGGTGGCCGGTGACGAAGGTGACCGACTGTGCATAGTCTCTGTGGGTCAAGGGGATGCCGGCATAGGAGGCGCAGCCGGAAGCGGCTGTAATGCCGGGTATTACCTGAAAAGGAACTCCCTCGGCGGCCAGGGTGTCAATCTCTTCACCGCCACGCCCGAAGATGAAGGGGTCTCCACCTTTCAGTCGCAATACCCGCTTTCCCTGTTTGGCGAGTTTTGCCAGAAGCTGGTTGATCTCTTCCTGTCGCATGGTGTGTTTGTCGCGCTCTTTCCCGACATAGATATGTTCTGCGTCGTGGCGGGTCATATCCAGAATCGGCTTGGCCACAAGCCGGTCATAGATCACCACATCTGCCTGTTGCATCAGCCGCAGAGCCCGGAAGGTCAGTAGATCCGGATCACCGGGACCGGCGCCTACAAGATAGACCTCCCCCATCTTATCCGCTGAGATGGGTTTGCTCAGCGCCTGTTCCATCAACTGATCGGCTTCCTCGTCATGACCGGAGAAAATTCGCTCAGCAACACCGCCCTGAAGTATGCGGTCCCAAAACAGCCGTCTATCGGCGGGGTCTGCGAAGTGCTCTTTTACCCGTTGGCGAAAACGGTTGCAGAGTTGTGCCAAGCGGCCATAACCGGCCGGTATCAACGATTCGAGACGAGAGCGTATCAAACGTGCCAATACCGGTGAGGCGCCACCTGTAGAAATCGCCGCGACTACCGGAGAGCGATCGATGATTGAGGGCACGATAAAGCTGCAAAGCTCTGGTTGATCGACCACATTGACCGGTATGCGTAGATTGCCCGCGATCTCCGCTATCTGTTGGTTTACAGCAGGGTCATTGGTGGCCGCGATGGCGAGATGCTGTCCTGACAGATCTTCGTTGCGAAACGCTCTGGCCTTATGTGTATAACGCCCCATATCGCGCCAGGTGGTGAGGTTATGGCATAGGTCGGGGGCGACCAGGGTGACATCTGCTCCTGCCCTGAGCAACAGTGCCGTTTTTCTTTCTGCGATGGCGCCGCCGCCCACGACGAGGCAGGAGCGATTCTTCAGATTAAGGAAAATAGGGAAGAAATCCATATAAAAATCAACCGGATAGTGAAATAAATATTAAGATTGGTTTTGTTGACCATGACTCTATCATGACTCATTCATCCTGAAAAACCTAAGCATATCTGGGGTAATATAGCTTGCAATATTTAAAAACATTAATATACTAATTCACCCTGTTATTTAGGTTAAGAAAGGCGGAACGGCAAGTGATGATAACGGAAATAGATGCTCATGATCTTCAGGATCGACTCAACGAAGGCGATGACTTCCTGCTGCTGGACATCCGTAGCGAAGGCGAAGTCGCTCAGGGTATGCTGGCGCACGCAGAACATCTGCCTATGCATCTAATTCCAATGAAAATCAATGAGTTGCCGAAAGATAAAGCAATCGTGCTCTATTGCCATAGCGGTGCGCGTTCCTACCATGCATGTGCCTATCTGGCGCAGCAGGGTTTTACCAACGCAATCAATCTGCGCGGCGGCATATTGGGTTGGGCGAAATCGGGTTTTCAACTGGCCGCCAAGCTGGCGAGTTAGTTATCAACAACAGCTATCTCTGATAGCACTGGATACAGTGATTTTCGGGCAAGCCTGCAACTTGCGTTTGCCAGACGCATGACATATAAAGGTTCGTCTGTTTATTTACGACAAACACAAACACATTAGTTTAACAGCTGGAGGTCATACCATGGCAGATTTTGATCAAGAACTGGACGCAAGCGGACTCAACTGCCCACTGCCAATACTGCGTGCTAAGAAAACCCTGAATGGTATGGAATCTGGCAAAGTGTTGCACATTATTGCTACTGATCCAGGCTCAGTGAAGGATTTTGAGGCATTCGCCAACCAGACCGGCAACGAGTTGATGGAGTCGAAAGAGGTCGGCGGTAAATTTGAATTTCTGATCAAGAAGGCCTGATTGGAGTTTTTCAGGAGACAACACCATGTCAGACGAAAAAAAGTTAGCCATTATTGCGACCAAAGGTTCGCTTGATTGGGCATATCCTCCATTCATTCTGGCTTCTACCGCAGCTGCCCTTGGCTACGACACTGAAATATTTTTCACCTTCTATGGGCTGCAGCTTCTGAAGAAGAATCTTGACTTGGAGGTGACGCCATTGGGTAATCCAGGCATGCCGATGCCCATGGGTATGGATAAATGGTTTCCTGTATTGGGTTTGGCGCTACCGGGTATGCAGGGCATGATGACCGGTATGATGAAGAAAAAGATGGCCTCCAAAGGCGTGGCTGACCTCGCCGAGTTGCGTGAGCTTTGTCAGGAAGCCGAGGTAAAACTGATTGCTTGTCAAATGACAGTCGATCTGTTTGAAATGAACACCAACGAATTCATAGACGGCATTGAATATGCGGGCGCAGCACGCTTCTTTGAATTTGCGGGTAACAGCGATATCTGCCTTTACATTTAACCCGTTCTAAAAAATGCAGTCACGACGCGCCGCTCTAAAAGAGCGGCGTTTTTTTGCGTGGTGAAAATTCATGGCATAAGGTATTAACCCGACACCTTAATAGGTAGGTTCAGCCGAAGCGTGCCTGCCTGCAGACTGCGCTTCAAAACTTGTTGTAGGAGTGCGAGAGCGGCGTTTTGATGCCTTGCTGCAGGCAGGCACGATTCGGCCTGTTCTTTTACATTCAAACTGTTAGGGGCGACAAGCAGGCCCTTGCTCTGCGTTGTGACGCTTGACAAGGGGCAACCATTGCCTGCGAGTCACGCCTTGATCAAGGGCCTGCTTGTCGCCCTGAACCGACCTATTAAGATGCCGGGTTAATCATAAGCTCAGGGGCTTGAACAACACCTGCTTACATGAAGCGTTTTTTAACGCCTATACCGAATAGGTGAACAGTCGATTCATAGTCACCATTGATGGCGCTGGTGCCATTGGTTTCACTCTCATTGGGTGTCGCGTGAACGAATGTTGAGTCTATGTCCAGGGTTCTATCGTCGAATTTGACATACATATAACCGGCATCGATAGTCCATCCGTTGTATAAGGTGTGTCCTACTCCCAGGCTGAAGAGTTGGCGATCCGCGTCGGGAATACGGGGGCTGAAGAACTTGTCTTCCTGGGGGGTTTGATCGTAGGTATAGCCGATGCGCAGTTGGGTCGCTTGAGTGAAGTCGTAGCTGATACCGATGCGATAGGCATTGGCATCCTCCCATTGATTGTTGCTGGTGACGATATTGGTGCCTATTTGATCCTGATCGACGACAAGCTTATCGAATGAACTCCAGCCCGTTCGGGTTAGATCGAACTCGATAGCCAGTTTCTCCATGGGTTCATGTCTTACCCCTACCTGTAGGCGCCAGGGCACTTTCAGTTCGGCATTGACCTTGTTAGAAAGGAAGGAGGGCAGTGCGCCCGCGGGCAGATCGACTCTACCTTCGACTGGTATATTCGCCTCGGAATGGTAGCTACCACCAAAACTCCATGTGCCCTGGTCAACCATGAAACCCAGATTGAAACCCACGCCGCGACCATCACCCTCGAGATCGGCTGCGGGATTGGAACCAGGCACGCCGGCGTTGATGTCGCCGTCGAAGATAACCTCTCGCATCATATAGTAGTCAATACCACCTGATAGACTGGCATTGTCATTTATTCTGTATGCGGTACTGGGAGAAAACGCGATGATTTCCAATTTGCTTTGTGTCGGAATCGTCGTCCCTGCCGGGTACTGACTGTCGAAGGTGCCTGCAGGCCATTCGGTCTCCAGGCCAAAAGGTGCGTTGACGGAAAGACCGAGAGACCAGGTTTCGTTGAGCTGTGTAAAAGCAGTAAAAGTTGGAATCGCAACAGCATCGTCCGCTTCGCTGTCGACACTCCCGGAGCCTGTGTCAACACTCAGGTCTGGTTTCACCAATAAAAGATTCAGTTCGACGGCGCTGCCTTCGTGAAATGCCATGGCGGCCGGATTGTAGGCGATGGCAGACAGGGAGTCAGGATTTGCAACCATGGCATTGGATAGAGCGAGGCCGGTAGTGTTTAGCTCGGGAACCGCAAAGCCCGATGCCTGTGCATTTTGATTCAGAGTCAATAGGACCGTACTGCACGCCAATGCCAGTCCTGTTTGTTGAAGGGGCTTGTCCAAGTATGTCCGCATATTTCCTCCACCGTGAGTATTGTTTATTTTTTGTCTGTCCTGAGTATCCTATGAGCTTTTTGGGCAATGCTGCTTTCTTTGCCTCCTGGAGCTCCATCGACCTGACAGTCGATTTGGTTTTGTGAGGCTAGAGGATTTTTCACCGAAATACCATGATTTCCGCGCATGTTTTTGATCATGGCCCGGTTTCCATGCCAATAGCATCCAATTTAGCCCGCATCTATCACCCGGTCGCTTAGGAAGGACTCTTAATTTTGAAGTGCGCCACCTCTCGGGCAGGTTGCTAAGCTGCCATGGGTGGTGAAAGCCGGTTTACCTTATATAGCTCCCATAGATAGTTGAGTTGTGGTATAAATTGAGCTTATCAATATTAAAGACTGTTTGATTGGAAGTATAAATACAATGGCGGATCGAAGATTACAAGTTTTTCATACGGTTGCGCGGCTTTTAAGCTTTACAAAGGCAGCGGAAACACTGCATATGACTCAGCCGGCCGTAACCTTTCAGGTGCGTCAACTAGAAGAATATTTCAATACCCGTCTGTTTGACCGTACCCATAACCGTATCAGCCTGACAGAAGCGGGAGAGCGTGTGTACGAGTACGCCGATCGGATTTTCGATCTCTACGCCGATATGGAGAACTCAGTTCGTGAGATGACCGGCGAGATCAGGGGGGCACTGACTATTGGCGCCAGTACCACCATTGCGGAGTATATGCTACCCGCCTTACTAGGCGATTTCGGTGTTCGTTACCCTGAGGTAACCATCCACTTGCGGGTCTCTAATTCAGAAGGTATCGTCTCGATGGTCGAAAACAACACCATCGATCTGGGCGTTGTCGAAGCACCGGTTGGGAATAAGAACCTGGTGGTGGAAATGTGTCGCGAGGATCACCTGGTTGCGATTGTGCCACCCAATCATGACTTGGCCAATTATGAAACGGTAGAGATCAAAAAGCTCCTTGAGTATCCTTTTATTTGTCGCGAGGAGGGGTCGGGTACCCGGGAAGTGATCAATGAATATCTGGAAAACAACGCTTGCGACACCGCGATGAACATATCCATGGAACTGGGTAGCCCGGAAGCGGTGAAGGGGGCGGTTGAAGCGGGAATGGGCGTATCCGTGGTATCCCGTGCCACTATCCAGAAAGAGCTGAAACTGGATACCCTACGCGCCATCAATCTGGCGCCGAAGCTGGAGCGTCCCTTCTCTTTTGTCCATCAAAAGCAGAAATTTCGTCTGCGCGCCATGGAAGAACTACTCGATTTTGCAAGAGATTATTGTGAAGATCATGCTGAGGAACAGCTCTAGTGCAGTATAGGGCGAGGTAGCAGCCCTGCTAATTTATGATGGTGTGGGTTAAACAATTAAAGATGCAGAGGACTTATTCGTTTTGCATTTTGTTCCAAAACAACAGAAACTAGCAGCAGACCAGCGGAAGTTACTGGATGTCTTCGATCAGTTAGACTCACAACAACGTCAGACACTGCTCTCTTTTGCCGAATTTCTATCAACTCAGGAAAGTGATGGGGATGAGTCCGAAGAGGAGAGGCTTCTTGAGCCAAAGCAGATTGAACGGCCTCCAGAAGAGTCTGTTGTAAAGGCAATCAAGCGCCTCTCCAAAAGTTATTTCATGCTCGAAAGAGAGTTGCTGCTTGATGAAACATCATCATTGATGATGGCTCATATGATGCAAGGACGCGATGCCAAACTGGTCATCGATGAGTTGGAGGCATTGTTTGCTCGGCATTACCAGAACTATCTCGATAACGGAAGTTGGTAGTGCCTCGATAGGTAGTCCTATGCAGGTTGTAACAAATTGGTTCAAGCGTTACTTTTCCGATCCCCAGATCATCTTTCTGACGCTTTTTCTGCTGTTCTTTTTTGGTATCGTCATTACCATGGGGGATATGCTTGCCCCGGTGTTGGCGAGTATCGTTGTTGCTTATCTATTGGAAGGCGTTATCTCCCTGTTGGAGAAACGCTCAATGCCGAGACTTCCATCGGTGTTAATTGTATTCATTTTATTCCTGCTGTTTGTCACCCTGGTATTGTTTGGGTTGTTGCCACTTCTTTCCAATCAGGTAAAAGAGTTTTTACAACAGTTACCAATCATGATCTCTATGGGGCAGCAAGCGTTGATGCAACTGCCTGAGCGTTATCCTGATCTGGTTCCTCAGGAGCAGGTTGACCAACTGATCCAGCAGATAAGGAATGAGATAGCCTTGTTTGCGCAACAGGCTGTTACTTGGTCTCTCGCCTCGGTGGTTGGTGTGATCACTTTGATCGTATACCTGATCTTGATGCCGTTGCTGGTGTTCTTTTTCTTAAAAGACAAGCACTTGATCATAAATTGGTTCGTAAGGTATCTACCCAGGCATCGCAGCTTTGCAGGTACCGTCTGGAAAGATGTGGATAAACAGATAGCCAATTATGTCAGGGGTAAGTTCTGGGAAATCGTCATTGTATGGGTGGTCAGTTTTGTTACCTTCCGATTGCTTGGTTTGAACTATGCGCTTTTACTCTCAATGATGGTGGGGCTGTCGGTGATTATCCCCTACATCGGTGCGGCAGTTGTCACTATACCCGTGCTTTTTATCGCCTGGTTTCAATGGGGGTGGAGTAGTGACTTCGCGTGGTTGGCGGTTGCATATCTCATCATCCAGGCATTGGATGGCAACGTGCTGGTGCCTCTGTTGTTTTCCGAAGTGGTGAATCTGCACCCTGTTGCGATCATTGTGGCGATCCTGGTTTTTGGTGGATTCTGGGGATTCTGGGGTGTCTTTTTTGCCATCCCCCTGGCGACATTGGTACAGGCCGTGTTGGTGGCGTGGCCGAAGAGAATCGAGGAAGAGGCTGTTGACGATGTCTAGTGGGCCGGCTGAGAGTTACCGAATTTACCGAGCGGCCCACTAGCCCCTAGCCCGCATATTACACGCGGGCTAGCAGGTTGGCTGAACGCTATTGTCTGACAGAATCAGGCTTTTTTCTTGGTGTTGATACCGAACACAGTCCACAAGGGGCAGTAAGAGATGAGACCGGTGGCCAAGGGAACTACACCGATTGCACCCCACCAGTTGATTGGGTTACTTAGCAGAAAACCCCAAGCAAGAATTGCCAAGCCTGCGATAATCCGGATTATTCGTTCGATACCACCGACGTTTTGAGTCATGATTCGCTCCTTAATTGCCTGAATTGAACACCTGAATTGAACATTAGTTATGCGCCTATGTTTTTAATGGACGCTCTATACATAGGTATCCCGGCGCCATTGAGGAGTGAGCTTACCTGGAGTGATCCATATAGTATGTGACAAAGTCACAGAGTGTCTTGCTGAATAGCCCGCCCCTAAGTCGTCACTCGGTACTTTTGCTGCTTAAGCGCTGTCGATCCTCTAAGGTTATTGCGCCGCGGGTGATTGAGATCAAACCTTGTTGTTCAAAATCCTTCAATATTCGACTCACAACTTCTCGGGAAGTGCCAAGATCGGAAGCGATAGATT
>JASFJX010000129.1:0-7913 GCA_050119385.1 Candidatus Thiodiazotropha sp.
AGAATTAATCTGAGGCGCCAAAACAAATAGCATACCACTACCCACTCACATAGAGATGCGCAACCAAGGAATGGAAAAAATGAACGACGAGGTAAAACCACACATCTTGGTTGTTGATGATGAGCCATTCTATCTAGAGTTACTCGTCAATGCCCTCTCTGAAGCATACACTGTCTCTGTGGCGAAGAATGGTAAACAGGCACTGCGTCGTGTTCACAGTATTGATCCACCAAACCTGATAATGCTCGATGTCGTGATGCCGGAGATGGATGGTTACGAGACGTGCAGAAGATTGAAGGAAAATCCCCTGACTACAGAGATTCCGGTTATTTTTCTTACTGCCAAGAGTAATGTAACAGATGAAGTAAAGGGTTTTGAACTTGGTGCTGTAGATTATATAACCAAACCAATCAGCATTCCGATTCTGCAATCCCGCGCTAAGAGTCAATTGGCACTTGCTGAGCAGAGAATCGCGCTTGAGCATTTGGTAGCGGAACGTACCGAACAGCTGGAGCGCACTAAAGACGCCGTGGTCTACAGCATGGGCGCCTTGGCTGAAGCAAGGGATGAAGAGACAGGTGCCCACATCCTCAGGACACGGGAGTACGTAAAGGTACTTGGTAACGCATTGGCTCGAAATACACGCTACAGCAAGTTACTACCACCCCGTACTGTCAATCTCATTTCCCGGGCCGCACCTCTGCACGATATCGGTAAGGTAGGCGTACCAGACCATATATTACAAAAACGTGGCCCACTGAGTGAAAACGAGCGCAAGCAAATGGATCAACACGTCACCTATGGGCGCGATGCAATAATCAATGCGGAACAACACATCGGTGCAACACACTTCACCGCAGTGGCAAAGGAGATAGCCTTTAGCCATCATGAAAAATGGGATGGTAGTGGTTATCCCTTAGGGTTGTCAGGCGATAAAATACCCCTCTCCGCCCGCATGATGGCGCTTGCTGACGTCTATGACGCACTGGTATCCCGGCGCTACTACAAACCCCCGATGCCTCACATCGAAGCAAAGACTGAGATCTTAAAAGAGCGTGGCAGCCACTTTGATCCTGACTTAGTGGATGCCTTCGTGGAGTGCAACGAGGCCTTCCGTGATATCGCTGAGCAATATTCCGAAGATAAAACAATGCCGCAGGAAGAGACGACACATAAGGTGCAAGCTGGCTATGAATCTTAGTTACAGGTTGTTTACTTTGAGGCGCCGAAGGTAACTGCTGAGCAAAGACGCTTACCTGGTAAATAGTCGACCATGAATAGCGCTTATTGCAATTTCTATATTTTTATCAAAATATTACGCTTCAAAAAAACAACGTTTAAATTAAACAATGCCGAAGCATTCAGACACAGGACCCTAAACTGGCGGATATCACTTCCCCATCATTTTTCCCAAGTCGCGCACCATGTATCTAGCGGCTCGCAGCCATGCCTTCTCATTGTCCCCTCTGAAGTCGTAGGCCTTGCTGATTATTGTCTTCTCGCTCGCAACATCTTTGACCTCTATGTGCAAGGTCAGCACCAGAATGCTCATCTTGTAGATCCAACCGGTCATTACCTTGTCGCCCTCAACTTTTTTTGCCAGATCGTATTCGCATTGATTGCAGGTACGTATATAGGTACCCAACTGGGCAGCATCCACAGTGTCATTGACTGGCGTCTGTGAGACCACATCAAATATGCCTTCATTGTTAATTGTCCTACCAATGAAGTTGGTGATGCTATTGAGCATTTACTCGTTGCGCTGCTCACCACCGGGAAGCGGGGTGCTGTCGACGATCTCAAAAGGAAGTACGACCAGCCTCTCATTCTGCATTGACATGGCTGATATGGGGATAATCGTCAACAGGAAAATGACTAAGGCCCGCATAACGATAAAAAAACCTATATTGACAAAATTATCAATGAATCCAAGAGGGTAAGGTTTGAATCCACTCATCTGTTAGTTACATGCTGGTGATCCTCGATACCCTGCGCATTTCACGCTGGGTCTGACTGCATGATAAGCAGTATAGCTAACGTAACCGCTATGCGGGCAGGTCTATCCAGCGGGGAAATTCTCCCAGACTTGCAACGAAATTCCTGGCAGCTGTGCGATCGAACCTTTAAGAATACCTGAATTGGCCATTAAATATTCTAATATCCTAATAAATATACTAAATTTCATCTAATTATTTAATGTCAAATCGTTTTGTTCCTGGCTTTTTGCTTTCATAACAACCATAACAGATCCCTGTTTTTTTTGACGGAGTACACCTTTTTTTGATGACACACCCAGCTGTTTTTGCTAGTTTCATACACCTATTATCAATCACTTTGACATCCACTAGATGATCAAGATCTATGTTGAGCGGATTATTTTTTGATGTCTTCCCCCCAAACATTTGATGAGCTCCTGCTTTCAAGGCAAGTCGTCTTTCAGGAACCATGCAGCAATAGTCTCTCACCCCCGAAGGATGTGAATCATGACCAGTGGGCGACACATTTGGCACATACCTCCTCTCGCGAGCCCGACAATTTGCTCAACCATGTCCGAAGGGTATTTTTGCACCTTGAGCTTAGACAGTCAGATCCGCTTTACGGCGCCATGGTGGATCTTTATTTAGTATTAGGCGATAAGGGCGAGAATCTGCGTCACAATTTGCTAAAACAATCAAAGGGTCAATTATCGCCAGAACTATACGATCTGTTCCTTACACACTTTAAACAGGGCCTCCAACCTCATCATTCTCTCCCGGCAAGCCAGCACTCCGTACTTGGTAATTTTTTCAGCGGTGGGATGCGTCTTGTCTCAGAGCCCATTGTTGAGCAGGAGCCTGACATTCGAGAGGTCGATCCCTTGGAATTGGCCAGGGAAGAGCTCAGCTACGGTGATGTAACTGTCGCTCAAAAGATTTTAGAAGAGGCACTAATACGATCGCCCAAAAGACTGGGGTTGCATTACAGTCTGCTTGAAATATACAGACACACCCGATCACTCGATGACCTTCTAAATATGCAAGAGCGTTTGGGTGATGGTATTCAAAGCGCCAAGGCGGCTTGGAATCAAACGAAAAAAGCTCTGGTGGGCATGAGCTAGCAGATGCCAGTCGTTGTCACTAAACCACTGGGGATAGCTCTGTTGGGCGTTAATGAACGGGACAGAGCCAGAATGGAACTGTTTATTGATCACCACTGGTCCAGCAATTGCCTCCTGGTAGCCGAGGAGTATGCCGATTTGTGCATCCTGGATATTGACGGCCCGGAAGGCAAAAAACTCCTGAAGCAACTACAAGATTGCCACGCGGAGATACCTTTGATTGTATTGTCAGTACACGATACCGATATTAATGATGCTTTACACTTACGCAAACCCCTGAGTGGGGATCTACTCAAAAGCACCATTGATGATCATATGACTGCCTTGCTTCATCAATCACCAACGGAGAAAGTTCCGGCATTTATGCCAGAACCTGAACCAATACCGAAAAAGAGATCTGAAAGTCGTAGAGAGCTAAATCCATCTAGCGTAAAGCCCAAGAAAAATACCCGGCGAGCTTGGTTGCCTAACGCGGTAACTCAGGCACGTATTATACGGGGAAGTTGTGGTCTGTCCGACAGTATTAAGCTTCGCAATCTGTCCCGTAGCAACAAACTCTACTATGATCCAAGCAAGCATTTCCAGCAAGTTTTAAAAAGCGCCATAGAACAGTGCAGGGCTAAAGCCCGCCCCTTGAGAGTGAATCTGCCTGATGAAAAATATATCTTACTCTTACCCGAGACTAATATTGCTTTAACCAATCTCAGCGATAGCAAGTTGCGCCCTCGCTGCCTTATGTCAATAGGATCACATCAGATCCATATTGACTACCCCAGTGATTATGAAAGCGATTCAATACAGGCTGATACGCAGACGCCACAAGATATCGATAGCTTGCTTTGGAAGGTAACCCTATGGAGCGCACGCGGACGTTTACCACTCGGTACCGATATCGATACCACCATTGTACTGCGGCAATGGCCAAATTTGACCCGTTTAATGGCATTTCCCCACTTTTTGCGCATTGCTGCGCTGTGGGTAAAAACACCATTATCCCTTAACAAGACCACAGAACTGCTTAACATCGAAGCCCGTTATGTATGCGCTTTCTTCAGTGCTTGCTATGCCCTGGAATTGATCCAGTTTCTTTCTACGACTGAGGATGCGGCTGCCTTAGATAGTAATCAAAAGGAATCAGTCGCCCCGAAAGGATTGTTACGACGAATCCTGCGACGTCTACGTGTGGCTTAAAGGACAAGAGAGATAAAAAGTACCAATGCCTGATTACAAAATCATCATAAGCGGCCCCGTTGGAGCGGGCAAGACTACTGCCATCAGTGTGTTATCGGATATACCTCCGATAATCACCGATGAAGCGGCCAGCGACATGACCTTGGACCGTAAGCAACGCACCACAGTGGCGTTGGATTATGGTCGCATGCAGTTGGGCGAATCGGAACGCGTTCATCTTTATGGCACACCGGGCCAGGAACGCTTCAGCTTTATGTGGGAGATTCTTACTGAGGGAGGAATAGGGCTGGTACTTCTCATAGACAATACCCGAAAAGAGCCGTTTCGTGACCTGCAGTTCTTTCTCGATTCCTTTAAAAGCTTTATCGACAGCACCTCAGTAACGATCGGTGTGACTCGTATGGATGAAAAGGCCTCACCCGCAATTGACGATTATCATCAACATATCACGTCATTGGGATGGCCCAAGCTCCCCATTCTGGAGGTCGATGCCCGTGAAAGAGAGGATATGTCTCTCTTGGTGCAATCCCTGCTCTATTCACTCGATCCAACATTAGCCGGTTAATCCTAATGACAATGACACTCAACACCAAACTCTTCATGGAAACCACACCGGCCGGCGCATACTATACGGTTAGCTCTAACAAGCAAGAACCTGCAAGAGATCTATTACTGAATATCTTAAGTGAACCTTCATTACCCGTTTTGGAATCTACCCGCCTCAGCATGTGGAGTGGTCTACAGCGGAAAGAGTCGATAGAACTGGTGGATCGACTACAGGAACTGGGCTGGTTGAGCGGCCGAGAGAGCTCACTCTCGGCCCCCGATGCCCCCTTGGAAAAAGTACTGCCTAAAATGCTTGAGCAGGTTTCGATCGAGGGTAAGGCCTTGCTGGCTGACGATCAGGGTTTCTATCTATGCACCTCTGGTATAGCGCATGAAGCCGCCGAAGCGCTTTCCGCCGTTAGCGCCAATCTGGGCTCCCTTTATGAGCGACACCAACGCTTAATAGTCAATAACCTGGGCATTAAGGAACAGGCCTGGACACTCTCGAATGCGGCCGGTAACAGCCAACTCGGTTTTTGGCCACTGTATGTTGGAGCTCAGCGGTTTGTTCTGGTAATCCAGGGACGCCCCACTCTCAATCAACCCGCATTTCGCGACTTGGTATGGGTTCTCGCCATGCGCTATGCAAAACAAATTCATTTACAAGACGTCTCAAAAAATTGACTGATCTGAAGAGACATTTATCAAGATTGCCGGCATCAGCCGGACTTTATTCGACAACCTGACGAGTGCTTATTAATAGCAGCACAATACACAAAACGAAGGAGCAAACTACAATGCGTGAAGACATGCTGGCATCCATTTTGAGCGACCTCAACGGCAGTTCGGCTGAAATTGAGGCCTCTGCCGTAATCTCTACCGACGGCCTGATCATGGCCGCCCTGCTACCCGCTGGTCTGGATGAGGACAGAGTGGGTGCCATGAGTGCCGCGATGCTCTCCCTCGGCGACAGAACCGCCGCGGAACTCTCCCGTGGTGACCTGGAGATGGTTCTGATCAAAGGCAACCAGGGGTATGTCATCATGACCCATGCCGGCCCAGAGGCGGTAGTATCGGTTCAGGCCAAATCCACCGCCAAACTAGGACTGATATTTCTCGATGTCAAACGCGCGGCTGCTTCCATCAGCAAACTCATCTGAATCATTGCTTGTAAACAGGTTAGATCCTTTCCATGATAACCATTCGCGATATGGCCCCCGCTGACATCGAAGGCGAGTACCATGAAAAAGACCTCATCTATTGCGATGCCAATACACGCAAGGTGTTGGTGACAGAACATGAAACCCCTTTTCCGGATGGGCGCCTCATTGTCTCCAGCACTGACCCGAAAGGAATCATCACCCATGTCAACCAATCCTTCGTGGAGATGTCCGGATACTCCGAAGAGGAATTATTAGGCCAGCCTCATTACATCCTACGCCATCCCGATATGCCCGCTGCTGCCTTCAAGGATCTTTGGGACACGGTAGTTAAAGGAGAAAAATGGAATGGCTATGTGAAAAACCTGCGTAAAGACGGCGGCTACTACTGGGTGCTGGCCACCGTCATTCCCAATATCCGCGATGGCATAATCAAAGGCTATACGTCGGTGCGGCGCAAACCGGCTCGCCGAAAAGTGGAAGAGTGCATTCGACTCTACCCCACTCTGTTCTGAATGGATGATGACCATGCCCTATCAAATGACCGTAAGCCCAGACTTTACTCCCGATCACATTTCCGGCTGGTATATCTTCAATACCTGGCTACAGAAATCACTGAGCATCGATGTACACCTGGAACTCTACGATTCCTTTGAGCAACAGCGTGCCGCGATCCGTTCCGACCAGGTGGACCTGATCTACGCCAATCCCTACGACGCAGCCATGCTGGTGCGTGAAAAGGGCTTTCTTCCCATCGTCAGGCCCCAGTGTTGCGCCGATGAAGCGATTATCGCTGTGCATGTGGACAATCCCGCAGAGAAGGTGGAAGACCTGAGAGCCGGTATGGCCATTGCCGCCACCGACGACCCGGATGTCAATCTCATGTGCTATATCATGCTCGAGCCGGCGGAACTCAACGCCCAAAATACAACCCGAAGCACCAAGGATACTTACCCGCTGGTGGCCAGGGCGTTGATCCAACACAAGGCGGATCTGGGATTCTTTCTAGTAGAGGCGTTCGACTCACTTTCGAGTATAACCCGTAAGGAACTGCGCCCACTGGTAAGAAGCCAGATTCAGGTTATTCACCATGCATTATTGGCCGGCCCTCGACTGCTGGAGAAGCAGAGCGACCTGCGTGAGCTACTGATGAGCATGGGCCAGGATGCCAAGGGTGACGGGGTGCTGCAAACACTTGGAATCAATGCTTGGGAAATCATGGATAACGAAGAGATGGAGTTTATGATTGATCTAATGGACACCTTAACCTACCAACCAGCATGAAGGAAACTGACCCACAACTCGGATACCGACAGTTACGATCTGGGCAACGGTTTATGCTATAGCTTCCTCACCGTTCCTCGGCCGCCATCCACCTCAATAAGCTCACCGTCGTGCAACTGTTGCAGAATTCCCGGCAGGTTAACTACTGTTGGGATGCCGAACTCGCGAGCCACAATAGCGCCGTGAGACAGATAACCGCCGGTTTCCATCACCAGACCACCCGCCTTGAGGAACAGCGGTGTCCAGGCGGGGTCTGTGGAGGGAGCGACGAGGATCTCGTTCGGCCCCAACCGTTCACCCTGCTCGGGTCTTTGTAAGATCCGGGCAATACCTGTGGCTCGACCGGTACCCACGGGAATACCTGCGAAACAGTCTCCGTCTACCAGGTCTGCAACACCATGTTCGATCTGCTCGTTCTTGCTACCGTCGGGATGTTGCAGTATCACATCCGTTGCCTCCTCTGCCTGCCAGACTTGGAATTGCCTGCGGCGGTCAGTTATACGTGGCGCCAATGCCTCTCCCGGTAACGTATCTTCGAGTACGGCAAGCATCTCATGCTGAAGCAGATAGAATATCTCATCCCTCACCTCCAGCCAGCCCGCTTCAACCCAGCGCTCACCCAGGGCTAACAGCAC
>JASFJX010000130.1:0-7811 GCA_050119385.1 Candidatus Thiodiazotropha sp.
CTGGTCAATAACATGGATGAGAGTGAATTGAAGCAAGAACTCCTTGCCTGCGACAAAAAACGATTCAGAAAGAGTGACTTCTCTATCGGTCACCGAGGCGCCGCCATGCAGTTCCCTGAACACACCAAGGAGTCTTATGTCGCTGCCGCGCGCATGGGCGCCGGTATCCTTGAGTGCGACGTCACCTTTACCAAGGATCGCGAACTGGTATGCCGTCATTCCCAGTGCGATTTGCATACAACCACCAATATCCTCGCTACCCCTCTGGCAGCCAAGTGTTCCGAACCCTTCGTGCCAGCTGTAGTCGATTCGGTTAACGGTGAAGTGATGACACCAGCCAGTGCCAAATGTTGCGCCAGCGATATCACCCTCGAAGAATTCAAGTCGTTGAAAGGAAAGATGGATGCTTACAATCCCGCCGCCATGACTGTTGAAGAGTACATGGATGCAACACCCAGCTGGCGGACCGATCTCTACTCTGGCACAGGAACACTTATGACCCATGCCGAGAGTATCGAACTATTTCTGGATCTGGGTACCAAGATGACACCTGAATTGAAGTCACCCAGTGTTGAGATGCCCTATGAAGGTGACTATACCCAACAGGACTACGCCCAGCAGATGATCGATGAGTACAAGACCGCCGGTGTCAATCCAACGCATGTATTTGCACAATCCTTCAACCTCGACGATGTACTCTATTGGATCGATAACGAATCCGAATTCGGTAAACAAGCCGTCTATCTCGATGGCAGTGACAATGCAGAGGAAGCTTCACAGACGATCGACATGATGGCGGATCTTCGCGCCAAGGGCGTGAACTATCTGGCACCCGCCATGTGGGCCTTGGTAACCGAAGTCGATGGCAAGATCCTACCCTCAGACTACGCCTTGGCCGCACAAGCCCACGGCCTGAACCTGATCACCTGGACCCTTGAGCGTTCCGGCCTACTGTCGAGTGGTGGCGGTTGGTACTACCAGACTATCAGCGACATCATCAACAACGATGGTGATATGCTGGTGCTATTGGATGTCTTGGCACAGGATGTGGGCATTAAAGGCATCTTTTCCGATTGGCCTGCAACTGTCACTTACTATGCCAACTGCAAAGGGTTGTAAGCAACGCACTTGGCTGCCTCAAGGACGAGGCAGCAGGAAAGAAGGGATTCAACGTCGCAGGCTTGTTTGATTCATTCAACGGTTATTACCCGAATAAGGTCAGTACCGCCTGTCTTCTGACTATGCCCGCATGTGACTATAACGATGTCACCGCTCGTCAATATGCCGCGTCTTCTCCCCATCGCTAACCCATAGGCGATCTTCGCATCATCCGTAATCTCATCGTTATAGAGAATGGGTATCACTCCCCAGTTCATGCACAGCCGTCTGGTCACTCTCGATGATTGGGTGACCGCGAGAATGGGGCAGTCGGGTCGATGCTTGGAAACCAGCCTCGAGGTAAAACCGGATGCGGTGAGACTGATAATGGCAGCCGCCTTCAGTTGTCCCGCCATATCGACAGTGGAACGGCTGACCGCCTCGGTGACAACATGTGAGGGGTGAGGAATAATATGTTGCAGATAACCGTATTCACCTAACGAGGCCTCAGTACGAATCGCCAGCATATCCATGGTTTTCACCGCTTCCACCGGGTATTTACCCATCGCCGACTCACCCGACAACATGACCGCGGAGGAGCCATCCAGGATGGCATTCGCCACGTCGCTCGCCTCGGCCCTGGTCGGCTTGGGATTTTGCTCCATCGAAGCCAACATCTGCGTCGCGGTAATTACCGGTTTGCCGTTACTGACCGTAATGCGGATGATCTTTTTCTGCATACTCGGCACATCCGCCATCGGCAACTCCACACCCATATCGCCCCGCGCCACCATGATCCCGTCCGCTGCCACAACAATGGTCTCTAGATTGTTAATCCCGGCACGATTTTCGATCTTCGCGATAATCGGAATATCCACCCCTTTCTCGATCAGGATTTCCCGCATCCGCTTAACCTCGTCTGCATCCTGGATAAACGAGGCCGCGATATAGTCGACATCGTTTTCCACGGCAAAGGTCAACTCCTGCAGGATATCATCGCGATGTTCCGGCTCCACCGCCGTCATGGAGAGTTGCGTATTCGGCAGGTTAACCCCCTTGTTCTCTTTCAGCACACCGCCCAATACCACATTGCAGCGCACCTCGCGATCTGCAATGGATTGCACCGTGAGTTCCAATGCGCCGTCATCGAGAAGGATTACCTCACCGGGTTTCACTTCCTGATGTAAACGTTGATAGGTGACTGAGACACCCTGTTGATCACCGGCACGGCCGTCGGTATAGAGCGAGAAGTTATCTCCCGAGATCAATTCAACCGGCCCCTCACGCATCTTGCCCGTACGAATTTCGACGCCACGGGTATCGATCATGATCGCAACAGGAGTCATCAGGTTATTCGATGCCTGGCGAATGCGTTCGATACGCCGTTTGTGCTCTTCATAGGTGCCGTGGGAGAGATTGAGCCTAGCCACACTCATTCCCGCCAGGATCATCTCTTCGAGGGTTCTGATCGAATCAGAGGCGGGGCCGACGGTGGCGACTATTTTGGTTTTTCGTATAGGAATGACTGTCATCGACTCTGCTCTCTATTTATCAAGCTTATGAAATCATTCCAATGATCTCGATATCTATCGAGCTCCTGTATAAAACCATAGTTGTGGTCACCACTTAGCTCAAGAAAACGTTTCGGCTCTTTGGCCCGTTCAAACAGCGCTCGACCATGATGGAAAGGTATAATCTCATCATGACGGCTATGCACAACCATAACCGGGCTGTCTATGGCCTCCATTCGCTCAAGGGTATTGTATTGATAGCGAGCCAACCAGCGGACAGGCAACCAAGGGTAAAGCTCAGCGGCGATATCGGGTACGGAAGTGAATGTCGACTCCAGCACCACTCCCATTGCATCATTGTGTGCCGCAACGTAGGCAGCAACCGCTCCACCTAACGAACGACCAAAGAGTAAAATTTTTCCATCAGGAACCCCTCTTGTCTCAGTCAGATAACGCCACGCCGCCTGCCCATCCCGGTAGAGCCCATTCTCGGACAGTTTTCCTTCACTCTTGCCATATCCGCGATAGTCGATAATAAACACCGCCAATCTCATTTCATTGAAGAGCGCCAGCGAATCTAGACGATGGGATATATTGCCGGCATTGCCGTGAAAAAACAGCAGTGTTGCACGGGGCATCTCATAGGGAACAAACCAACCGTGCAGTCTCACCCCATCCTCAGTCTTCAGCTCTACCGATTCAAAACTCAAACCCACCTGTTGCGGCGTGGCATCTAGACGCCTGGATGGCAGATCGGGCAGATGAATCAAGTTAGTCTGGTTTAGGTAAAGGTATAAGCTAATTACCAGAAAAAACAGTAAAACCAACGAAACGATTAATAACATCTCTCTCAACACAGGCGGCGGTGTCATGCCCTGTTTCTCGCTGCGATCAAGGCCTGATACTCATCCGGTGCCAGAATCCGCCTGAGATCAATATAACTGCCGCTTTCAAACTCCTTCAACCGTGACAAGGTTTCCAGGATCCGTTCAGCCCCTTGTACCGGCGACAAAACAGCCCCCTCACTTCGCGCCTGCCGTAGCCGTTTTAATGCGGGATACTCTTCGCTGTTTGCTTGGGTACACAGATAATCCATCATGCTCGATTCAATCAGCCCTGGCGCAATAGATGCAATATGTGTCGCTGGAAACTCATGGGCATAGAGACGTCCCAACATGTTCAGCGCGCATTTGGATAGGGCATACCCGCTCCATCCTTTATTGCCCAGCACCGCCGCGCCGGATGAAAGCAACAGTATCTGGTCGACTTTGATGTCCGATTGCAACAACCAATCCAGGATTATCTTGTTTGGCCAGAGATTGATATCCATGATCTGTTGCAACTCATCCAATGAGGTTTCACTGATATGTTTGATCTCTCCCAATATGCCGGCATTGAGTACCACTAACTCCAAGGCCTCAACCCCTTGCAGCAGTTGCTCCAGGGCCTGTGGAATGGCATCGAAATCAGTCAGGTCACATTGTATATCGACAATATCACCCGCCAGCTTGCAACCCCGCCGACTGCAGCCGAAAACCTTGTATCCATGAGCCAACAATACTTCGCTGAGCCCCAGGCCGAGACCACTGCTGTTGCCTGTAATCAATGCGCTTTTTTTGACCATAACGGTTCCTGGGGACACCAACCACCGGCGTTGATACCGCAGGCTATCGCCGCATCCAGCGCTGCCCTGTCAACACCTGTCTGTGCACCTGAAATTATTTTAAACACCTTGCTGTTATTAACCTATGCCAGACTCGATACTTCAACCACCCCCACGCCTGAAACAGAGATCAAAGCGTTTTAAAAACAGTGCGATCTCATCACCGGTAGAATCTTCATACTTAAACAGCACCTCCATAGAAGGCATATTGAGCGAACCCAACTCCACCGGTTTGTTTTCATGCAATTGTAGAATAACCCTGAATGACCGGTGCGCGATAACTACTTCGCTACCGGTGTCATCAATCTCGATCCGATAGTGTTGCTTGAGTGGCAGCAGGCTGCGCATAAACTCCGGTTGGGAAATTGTCATCGTCCGGCTACCAGACCGCATAAGGCATCGTCCTAGCCACCAGCGACCGGCGGCCAAAGGGCGACGACATCGCCATCGCGCAACCGGTAGCGCTCACGTTGTGAAGGCGGTAAGAACAAACCGTTGCACACAACCAGGTGGGCCTGTTGGCGAGGGACCTGGTAGCGATCCATCAAGTCAAAGATAGTTGCGCCTTCAGCGACCTTGACGCTGACGGCATTGTTCTTCGCCTCTGCTGGCAGGTAGGCCATCAGGCTGGCATAGAGTTTGAATTCAACTTGCACCTTGCACGGAACCGAGATAGGCCTCCATCAAACGGGTCGGATCTTTCATCAACCGCCCCTTCCACTCACCCAGGGGGACACGGCTGCGAATCAGCCCATGTAACACACCAATATGCTGGGTGTGTCCAAGGGTGCTCGCCCCGATCAAGTAGTCACCGTGAAATTGTAGCTGCATGTAGCGGAACTCATCCGCATCCAACAGGGTTGCCTGTTCACCGCCCTCAACACCCATCCACTGCCCGAAGGAGCTTGAAATCAGACCCAATGTATCCAATACATTCATATTGAGACTACCCTGATGGTTGACCATTTCCTCTTTTACCATATTGTTCGCTGCAATCCGGCCATGTTCCACCGAGGTCGGCTGAATCGCCTGAACCATGTTGGCTCCGGTGGAAAAATCCCGTCCCAGAGCCACATCACCGGCGGCAAAGATATCCGCCCAGTTGGTCTGCATCTGGGTATTCACCAGGATACCCTGATCGGTTTCAATGCCCGATCCGGAGAGGAAATCGATATTGGCTCGCACACCCATGGCCGTTATCACCAGGTCTGCCGACAGGCTCTCCCCACTATCCAGGTTGACACTCAAACCCTGCCCCTGAACAGTGAAGCCCACAACACCGCTGTTGGTGAGTATGCGCACACCTTTGTTCTCACACCAGCGCATCAGCAGGTTCCCGGCTATCTTGTCCATCATGCGGGGAACCATCCGGTCACCCTTCTCCACCAGGGTGAGTTTCACCTCGCGCTCAACCAGGGCCTCGAGAATAATACAACCAATGAAGCCCGCACCGATCAGCACGACAGGCGCTCCCGGTTTGGCCCGCGCCACAATAGCGCGGGCATCCTCAAGGGTCCAGCAGTTGTGGATACCCTCCAGGTCGATACCGGGTATCGGCGGTTTGAGCGGGATCGCGCCGGTTGCGATCAAGAGCCGATCATAGACCAGGGTTTGACCATCGGAGAGGGTGACACTGTGCTGCACGGGGCTGACCAGGGTTACCGGCAGGCGTAAATGCTCTATCCGATTCCGCCGGTAGTGGTCATCACTCTTACGCAGATAGGTACCGCGCTCGTCGATCTGCTCCACCAACAGGTAGGGAATAGCCATTCTTGAATAGGGTGGCTCTGGCTCCTCGCCGATCAGTGTTATCTGACCGGCGTGATCGAGACTGCGCAGGGTCTCACAGGCAGTAACCCCCGCCGGACCGGCACCGATTACGATATAGTGCATATGGCAACTCCCTGCCGTATCAGCTCAAACCGAGACGTTGTCGGGTCGCATCGGTCGGTACACCGTCCGGCGACCAGCCACGCAGTTCGTAATACTCGGGCAACATTTTGTCCAGGTCATTGACACGCCCCTTTGCAGGTCCGGTATTCGCTGCCTCCTTGAGCAGGCGCCGTGGCAGCGTATCATCCGCGGCGGTCAAACCGGCCCGCAGATTGAAATCCCGCTCCATATTCCACACACGCTCACCCAGTTCAGCCAGGCGTTCCGCACTCCAGTCCCCTTCACAGGCGCCATCCACCTGGGGTGCGATATCCTCCAGTGACCAGGCAAAGGTGGTAAAGAGACAGAGTCCGCTGGAATCCACCGCCGCGGTGGCATCCTGGAAGGCCTTCACCAGTCCTGCCTTGCCCTGCGTCTCCAATGGATCGGTCTTCTCCGGAATACCAAGAATTTCAGAAGCCACGGTATACCCCCTGAGATGACATGCGCCACGGTTCGAGGTGGCATAGGCGAGCCCCATTCCCTGTATGCCTCGCGGATCATAGGCGGGAAACTCCTGTCCTTTGACCGTCATCGAGAGTTCCGGGTGCCCATACTTTTCACATAGTCGTTTCGACCCCAGCCCCAAATCCTTGCCGAATCCCTCGCCTGTGACCAGCATCTCCGCGCCCCAAACCAGCGCCTGCGCTGAGCCGAAGGAGAGCTCCTTACCACCTGTGTGCTCGGTGGTAATGGCGCCGACCTTGAACAGCTCGATGGCCGCCGCCATGGTGGCACCGAATGATATGGGGTCGAAGCCGTCTTCATTGCAGATGAAGTTAACATAGGTAAGCGCATCCAGGTCATCCACACCGGTATCCGGACCCAAGGCCCATGCCGCTTCATACTCCAGTCCGCCTGAATTGCCCCAATACTCGGACTTGTTCTCTATGGAGAAGTGGCCTTTATCGATTGTGGCGATGCGCCCGCAGGCAATAGTACAACCGAAACAGCCGGCATTGGTGGTCAGGTTGGGTTTGCCGTCGGATGGTCGCTTCTCATGCATCGCTTCGCCAGAGACTTTATTTGCCCCCTCAAACTGCACTTCACGCATGTTGCGCGTCGGTAGGGCGCCCATCTCATTGATCACATTCATCAACACCTGGGTACCGTAGGTCGGCAGTCCCTGTCCGGTAACCGCATTCTCGGCAAGTATCTGTTTACCCTCATCGACAGCCCGCATGAATTTGGCCGGGTCCTTGATGTTAGCGACACCTTTGGTGCCGCGGATTGCCACTGCCTTGAGGTTCTTGGAGGCCATGACAGTACCCACACCTGAGCGGCCCGCGGCCCGGTGCAGATCATTCACCACCGCGGCATAGAGACAACCCGCCTCAGCGGATCTTCCAACCGCGGCGATACGCAGCATCGGATCCTGGTGCTTGGCATGCAGCCACTCGTCGGTGCGCCAGACACTGGTACCCCATATCTCTTCAGCCGAAAGCAGTTCAGCCTTGTCATTGACGACATAGAGATAGACCGGCTTTGGTGATTTACCTTCAAAGATAATCATGTCCCAACCGGCAAAGCGCATCTCCGCTCCGATAAATCCACCGGAGTTGGAACAGGCAATACAATGGGTAAGGGGCCCCTTGGTAACCACCGAG
>JASFJX010000131.1:0-7765 GCA_050119385.1 Candidatus Thiodiazotropha sp.
TGAAAATCAGACCATTGCACGATCGTGTTCTCATCCGCCGTATGGAGAAAGAACAGACTTCCAGCGGTGGTATCGTGATACCGGACACCGCCACCGAGAAACCCACCCAAGGCGAGGTCATTGCCGTGGGCAAGGGCAGGCTCTTGAATAGTGGCGAGATCCGTCCGCTCGATGTGAAGGTCGGCGACCGGGTGCTCTTTGCAGAATATTCAGGGACTGAGGTCAAGGTTTTGGGCGAAGACGTCGTGGTAGTACGAGAGGATGAGATCATGGGCGTACTCGAATAAACACGACTTTTGAAAACAAATAAATATTAAATAGTTTTGGAGGAAAACAGCCATGACCGCAAAAGAAGTCCATTTCGGTGACGATTCACGCGCCCGCATTATGCAAGGGGTGAATATCCTCGCCAACGCCGTCAAGGTTACCCTCGGGCCGAAAGGACGCAATGTTGTCCTGGAAAAAAGTTATGGCGCCCCTGTCGTGACCAAGGACGGCGTTACCGTGGCCAAGGAGATCGAACTTAAGGATGAGTTTCAAAACATGGGGGCACAGATGGTCAAGGAGGTGGCATCAAAGACCTCCGACATGGCCGGTGATGGCACCACCACCGCCACTGTACTGGCCCAAGCCATGGTCCGCGAAGGGCTCAAGGCGGTAGCCGCCGGTATGAATCCAATGGACCTTAAACGGGGTATCGACCAGGCGGTAGAGACGGCGGTCAATGAACTGAAAGAGATTTCAGTACCTTGTACGGATAATAAAGAGATCGCCCAAGTGGGCACCATCTCGGCCAATGCCGACGAGTCCATCGGCGCGATTATCGCAGAGGCCATGGAGAAGGTCGGTAAAGAGGGTGTCATTACGGTCGAGGAAGGCAAATCCCTGCAGAATGAACTCGAAGTGGTCGAGGGCATGCAATTTGACCGCGGTTATCTCTCTCCCTATTTCATCAACAATCAAGAGAGCCAAAAGGTGGAACTGGAAGAGCCCTATATCCTCTTGCATGACAAAAAGATATCGAGTATTCGTGACCTGCTGCCGGCGCTCGAGGCGGTGGCCAAATCCGGCAAACCCCTGCTTCTGGTGGCAGAGGATGTGGAAGGCGAGGCGTTAGCGACCCTGGTGGTTAATGCGCTTCGCGGCATTATTAAAGTCTGCGCGGTCAAAGCACCCGGGTTTGGTGATCGGCGCAAGGCCATGCTGCAGGATATCGCCATCCTGACCGGCGCCAGCGTCGTCTCTGAAGAGGTAGGCCTCTCCCTGGATAAGGTAACACTCAACGAGTTGGGCAAGGCTAAGAGTGTCCTGGTCAGTAAGGAAGACACCACCCTCATCGGCGGCGCCGGCGCTGAGACGGACATCAAGGGCCGATGTGAACAGATTCGCCTGGAGATCGAGGCAACCAGCTCCGACTATGATCGCGAAAAGCTCCAGGAGCGTCTTGCAAAACTGGCGCATGGCGTGGCGGTACTGAAGATCGGCGCCGCGACCGAAGTGGAGATGAAAGAGAAGAAGGACCGGGTCGAAGACGCGCTGCACGCGACTCGCGCCGCCGTTGAAGAGGGTATTGTCGCGGGTGGAGGCGTGGCGCTGATTCGCACCTTGTCCAAACTCAAAGGCCTCACAGGCGCCAATCATGATCAGGATGTGGGGATCGGTATCGCTCGTCGCGCCATGGAGGAGCCGCTACGTCAGATTGTGGAAAACGCGGGGGCGGAAGCCTCTGTGGTTCTGCACAAAGTTGCTGACGGTGAAGGCAGTTTCGGATTCAATGCCGCCACCGACGAGTATGGCGATTTGGTCGAGATGGGCATCCTGGATCCCACCAAGGTCGTTCGCTCGGCACTGCAGAATGCCGCGTCTATCGCTGGTCTGATCATTACCACAGAGGCGATGGTGGCCGAGGCGCCGAAGGAAGAGAGGACACCAGCAATGCCTGGTGGCATGGGGGATATGGAATATTGATCAATATTGAAGTATACCCGGCAGACTTGAAACCCGGACATGTCAGGCTTTCGCATTATAGCAAAGGCAAGGCGGCAGGAAACGGAGGTCCGAGATGAAAAGATAAGGAACTTCTGACTAGTGTTCCGGATCAAGGCGAAAAGCAAGTGATGTCATACGATATCGACCCAGGAATGACGAAGCAGGCGCTATTACAATCCCTGAATGTCGGCGAATCGGGTTTGAGTTCAAGTGAGGCCCTGCGGCGTTTGCAGCAATACGGTGCTAATCAGATACAATTTCACCGTGCACGATCCCCATGGACCCTGCTGATTTCCGAGTTCATCGCGCTGTTTCCGCTGTTGCTCCTGGCTGCCGCTTTACTGTCTGCTTTCGCCCATCATCTAAGTCCACGACAGGGATATGATCTTATCGCTGTTGCGCTGCTATGCGTGGTGTTTCTCAACGCATTGGTCTCCTTTATCCAGAACTACCGGATCGAGAAACTGATGGTTTCCTTTCTCGATTATATTCCCAAAGAGGTTGTTCTGCTGCGGGATGGTGAACGGCTTGCGCTGGACGCCAAAGTGGTGGTTCCCGGTGACGTATTGTTCGTGCAGGAGGGAGATAAGCTATCCGCAGACGGTGTGCTATTGGAGAGTGAGGGGCTGCTACTCGATGAGTCGATTCTTACCGGCGAGTCAGAGCCGGTGAGCAAAAGGCCGATAGTCGATATTATTGTCAATGAGTGTCAGGCCAGCTCCGGCGCCACGGTTCTCAGTGGCCATGCCAGGGTTCTGGTCACTCGTACCGGCCGTTTCACCCGTATAGGCAACATCTCCGACCTGTCACGGGTAGTCCAGCACGACCTGACCCCCATGCAATGGGAACTGAAGGATTTTGTGCGAAAAATCACCTGGTTGGCATTGGCCATCGGCAGCCTGTTCTTTCTCATAGGCTTCTTCATCGGAAACCCCTTCTGGACAAATCTGATTTTCGCCATTGGCATTATCGTGGCGAATGTCCCTGAGGGGCTGCTACCCACAGTGACGCTCGCCCTGACTCAGGCATCGGCGCGAATGAGTAAGCGCAACGCTGTGGTGAAGCATATCCTATCTGTGGAGACTCTGGGCAGCACTACAGTCATCTGCACCGACAAGACCGGTACCCTCACCCGTAACAAGTTGCATGTGGAAAAGCTCTTCGTAGACTTTGCGGAAGTGGATGCCGCTTCCCCGCCAGCCCTTGAAAACAATCTTGCCAAGCAACCACTGCTGGAAATCATGGGGCTTTGCAACGACCTTATTTTTCTTGATGAACAAAGCGATGGGAGTGAATCGACCCACTTCAAAGGAGACCCAACCGAGATGGCAATGGCGGAATTCGTCCAACGTTTCACACCCATGGAAACGTTGCGCAGCCACTTCCACGCTTTAGCTGAACAGGCATTCGACGCCGACAATAAATATATGTGGAGTTTGCACCTTACCGAGGACGGCAGTGCCTACATGACGGTTAAAGGCGCACCGGAGGTAGTGTTGGCACGCTGCCAAAGTGTCCACACTGATGGCGAGGTGCATACCCTCACCGACGAGCAACGCAACCAATTGATGTCACAGGCGGAACACTATGCCTGTGAGGGACTGCGCGTACTCACTCTGGCCTATAGGGTTGTGGTTGACGGCGTTCCCCAGGCCGAAGAACTTGTTTTTGTCGGCCATGTAGCGCTGGTGGATCCACCGCGGCCAGAGGTGCCTGACGCCATTGCCGCCTGCAAGAGTGCAGGCATTCGAATCCTGGTAATCAGTGGCGACAAGGGGGAAACCGTATCCTATATCGCCCGCAAACTTGGGATCGTTACTGCGCCAAAGGTAATAGATGGCGAGATGCTCCGCAATATGGATACCGAAGAACTGGTGGATACGCTCCAAGGGGGTGAAGTTGTTTTCGCCCGCATCGCCCCTGAACAGAAACTCGCTATCGTTGAGGCGTTGAAGGAGATGGGCGAGGTAGTTGCCGTAACGGGGGATGGAGTCAACGACGCACCTGCGCTCAAACGGGCGGACATTGGCATCTCCATGGGACAAAGGGGTACTGATGTGGCCAAGGAGGCATCCGACATCATCCTGCTTGATGACAACTTCGCCACCATCGTCAAGGCCGTCAGGGAAGGCCGCAGCGTTTACGATAACATCAAGAAGTTCATCACTTATATTCTCACCAGCAATGTACCCGAAATCATTCCTTTTATCGCTTACGTTCTGCTGCCGATTCCCTTACCCATCACGGTCATACAGATTCTGGCCATTGACCTTGTCACCGACATATTGCCGGCCATCGGTCTGGGGAACATGGCTCCGGAAAAAGATATTATGCAACGTCCGCCGCGCCGCCGCAGCGAGCGCATGGTCTCCTTACATACTTTCCTGCGCAGCTACGGCATTATCGGCCCGATGGAAACACTGCTCTCTTTTACTGTCTTTTTTCTTGTGCTTCTCGCCGGAGAGTGGTCATGGGGAATGGTGTTGCCGATGGAAAACAGCCTGCATCAACAGGCCTCGGCCGCCTTTCTCGCCACGATCATCTTCAGTCAGATCGGCAATGTAGTGGCGTGCAGCAGCAATAGACAGAGCGCACTTCCCTATCTATCCAAGCTAAACGGCTGGATAGTAACGGGCCTGATGGTGGAGCTATTCTTCATACTGTCGATCATCTATATTCCATCACTGCAGGCGGTTTTTTCAACGGCATCGCTGGCGTGGTGGGTATGGTGCTTCATCCTACCGGCCCCCCTGATTATTTTCTTGCTTGAGGAGCTTCGCAAATGGCTTGTAAGACGGGGTTTCACACTCCTTTCGGCATAATACTGACTACATCGCTTATAGGAATAGAAAAACATGCAGGACGAGTCTCTTTTGTCTTCTGAGGGTACGGAGCAGCCCTTGCCGCTGGACGATCGCTTGAGACAGTTGATCGAAGCATTGCAGCCGGGTAAAGCGGGTAGCGAATTCGATTTTCTTATGTTGTGGACTGACGGAGAAATCGCAGCCACGCTTGAGGCCCTGCCCCTGCCCGAAAGGCAGCGCGCCTGGGAAAGGGTGCCGGAGGAACGTCGTGGCAGTGTGCTGGCCTGTATGAGTGAGCCTGCACGAGCCGGGCTCTTGAAGCGGCTCGATGTCGAGGAAGTGGTCACAGCCACAAGCGATCTCAAACCTTCTGACCTGGTGTTAGTGGTGGAACAGGCCAGCGACGAACTGCAGAGCGCCATCCTGGAGTCCTTGGCGCCCGCTGATCGCAGCCAGATGGAACAAACTCTCAGCTACCCCGAGGATAGCGCAGGACGACTGATGCAGCGTGAGTGGGTAGCGGTCAGGGCCGATGTGACCCTGGAAACGGTTAAGCGCTATCTGCATTTTCGCTCTGAACTGCCCAACCACACAACCGCTTTGATGGTTGTTGACCGGGAGGGCAAGTACCGGGGAAAGCTGTCACTGGAGCAGTTGTTGCTCAAGGACGACCAACATTTAGTTGCGCAACTGATGGACAGCAGCGCCATTGCCGTAAACACCCATACTTCATTGACGGAGGTTGCCGGCCTGTTTCAGCGCAGGGACATTGTGTCATTGCCGGTCGTGGATGATGCCGGCCTGCTGGTTGGACGCATTGTGTTCGATGATGTCATCCCTCTCATTCGTTCTGAGGCGGAACAGCCCATGCTGCATATGGCCGGCCTGCAAGCGGACGAAGATTTGTTGGCACCAATAGCCTCTTCAGCACGGCGACGCCTCTTTTGGCTGGGTATCAATTTACTCACCGCCTTTCTTGCGGCTTGGGTTATCGGCTTGTTCGAGGCCACACTGGATCAGATTGTAGCCTTAGCCGTGCTGATGCCGATCGTGGCCAGCATGGGTGGAATCGCCGGCAGTCAAACCCTCACACTGGCCATTCGCGGCCTTGCTCTTGGGCAGATCACAGCCTCCAATACCCGCTGGCTGGCCTACAAAGAGATTCTCATCGCTATCATCAGCGGTATTATCTGGGCACTGGTGGTGGGAACAGTGGCCTATTTCTGGTTCGGTCGCTGGGGTATTTCTCTGATACTCGGCGCGGCCATGGTCATCAACCTGCTGACAGCGGCGCTCTCAGGGCTTGTGATACCTTTGCTGCTTCAGCGTATTGGGCAGGATCCGGCTCTCTCCGGCTCGGTTATCCTGACCACGATCACCGACGTAGTAGGCTTTATGAGTTTTCTGGGATTAGCGACATGGTTGTTACTCTGAAACCCGTTCAACCTGTTCTGACGACTTAAACGGCCAGACTTTCTTCACCACTCATCATCATATCGGCTTCGCTGTTGATCATGGTTCTCGGGTATATTGATCTCATCACCGGCAATGAGATGTCATTTTCTATCTTTTATATTATTCCAATTGGTTATGCTGCATGGCGTATTGGTGGAATGGTGGGTACGGCATTGGCCCTGTTGTCAGCAGTTGCCTGGCTGGTTGCCGACATCATGTCAGGCCACGTCTATAGCGCCGGCTGGCTTCTCTTTTGGAATGCCAGTGTGAGATTCAGTATTTTTATCATCGTTGTCTACCTGTTAATCAGGATAAAGCGACAGCTGAGATTTGAAGAGAGTCTTGCGGATCAAGACCCACTTACCGGATTGAATAACCGTCGGGCATTTTTTGAACAGTGCGATATGGCTTTGGCCAGACTGAATCGTTATGACGAGATTTTTACTCTGGCCTATATCGATCTTGACAGTTTTAAACTGATCAATGATACGAAGGGACATGAGGAAGGGGATAACCTACTGGTAGAGGTTGCAAACTGCATTCGTGATAACACCAGGAGTTCTGATATTCAAGCCCGCCTGGGTGGCGATGAATTTGCCTGCCTTTTCCCACGAGCAGGTTGGAATGAGGGTGAAGCTCTGGTTAGAAAACTCCATAATGAACTTAACGAACTTTTTGACAGCCATGAATGGCCGGTTACATCCAGTCTTGGGGCTTTAACGATCGATCAGCCAGCGGGTAGTGCCAAAGAATTGATTAATAGGGTTGATATGCTCATGTACTCAGTCAAGAGATCGCGTAAAAACGCTGTATTGCACAAAAAGTGGTCTGAAGGGACGACTGGAGTGTTTTCCTCACTAACACCGCCTTAGCCGCTCAGCGACCGGGGGAAACATCCGGGTCGCGAAGGGGCGCGAAGGAGACACCCATCTCGCCTCCCCCGCATGCGCGGGGATCGACCCGTGGTGTATCTCATCATATCGGAGCTTTGCGAGACCTCCCCCGCATGCGCGGGGATCGACCTCTTAGGCAGATCATTGCCCTTCGCCAGTTCGTGCCTCCCCCGATCGCGCCGAGCTCATCAAAACGCGATCCGAAACTCTATGAACTGCTTGCGCTGCTAGATTCGATACGCGGTGGTCGGGCACGCGAGCGGGAGATCGCTATCAGAGAATTGAAGAAACGATTGGACAAGTATGCACCAAGTATCGAATCCGAATATCGTGCTCCTGGAACGCGCTGTGGCGCAATTGGAACCACTCGTTGACGAGATGGTATTCGTTGTCGGCTGCGCCACAGGTTTGTTACTGACAGACACGGCGGCACCACCAATACGCACCACGCAAGATGTTGACGTACTGACAGAAGTTGCAACATACGGGGAATACTATCGCCTATCAGAGAAACTACGCGAACAGGGGTTCTCTGAAGACCAAACACCCGGTGCGCCAATTTGCCGCTGGGTTGGCGCCGGCGTGCTTCTCGATGTCATGCCGACCAATCCCGACATTCTGGGA
>JASFJX010000132.1:0-7688 GCA_050119385.1 Candidatus Thiodiazotropha sp.
CATGCTCTCCCTTGACAATGCCTTTGGTGAAGAGGAGATGGGAGAGTTCGAACGGCGCATTCGCGATCGATTGAAACTGGATGTTGACCAGGCTATCCGCTACCTGGCCGAACCGAAACTCGATGGCTTGGCGGTCAATCTGCGCTACCAACAGGGCCGACTGGTGCAGGCCGCCACCCGGGGTGACGGCAGCCGGGGCGAGGATGTCACCAGTAATGTCCGCACTATCAAGGCGATTCCCCTGTCCTTGCAGGGGGATGACTGGCCCGAGGTCCTGGAGGTAAGGGGTGAAGTGTTTATGCCACACGAAGGGTTCGAGGCATTGAACAAGCGTGCCAGGGAGAAAGGTGAAAAGGGTTTCGTCAATCCCCGCAACGCCGCTGCCGGCTCGTTACGTCAGCTCGATCCCCGTCTTACCGCCCAGCGTCCCCTCTCATTTTACACCTATGGTCTTGGCGAGGTGGTGCCGGCGCCTATTGCCGATGAACAAAGTACGAGTATCCGCCGTCTACGCCAATGGGGCTTGCCCATATCGCCGCTGCATGAAGTCGTCACTGGGATGGAGGGATGCATCGACTATTTTCAGCGTATCCTGCGGCAGCGGGATACGCTGCCATACGACATCGATGGGGTGGTGTTCAAGGTCGATGACCTGCAACTGCAACAGCAGCTCGGTTTCGTCTCCCGTGCACCTCGATGGGCTATTGCCTACAAATTTCCCGCCCAGGAGGAGATGACCCAGGTCGAAACCATAGAGTTTCAAGTCGGCAGAACCGGTGCCGTTACTCCGGTGGCTCGTTTGTCCCCGGTGTTTGTCGGCGGAGTCACGGTGAGCAATGCCACCCTGCACAATATGGATGAAGTCATGCGTAAGGATGTGCGCCCCGGCGATACGGTGATCGTCAGACGGGCAGGGGATGTGATTCCGGAGGTGGTGAGCGTGGTAATGGACAGACGCCAGGACAATGCCCAAAGCGTTATCATGCCAACGACCTGCCCGGTGTGCGCAGCGGATATCATCAAGCCGGAAGGGGAGGCGGTAGCCCGTTGCAGTGGTGGTCTCTATTGCCCGGCGCAACGCAAGGAGGCACTGAAGCATTTTGCCTCCCGCAAGGCGATGGATATCGAAGGCTTGGGTGATAAGTTGGTGGATCAACTGGTAGAACAGGCGCTGGTCGATACCCCGGCCGATCTCTTTCGCCTGACTCTGGAACAACTGAGCGCCTTGGAGCGTATGGCCGAGAAGTCGGCGCAGAATCTGTTACAAGCCCTGGAAAAAAGCAAGTCAACTACCTTAGGCCGCTTTCTCTTCGCCCTGGGTATCAGAGAGGTGGGGGAGGCGACCGCCCAGTCCCTGGCCAATCAATTCGCCACCCTTGATGCAATAGAGCAGGCTGATGAAGAGACTCTGCAAGAGACTCCCGATGTGGGCCCCATCGTCGCCGCTCGCATCTACTCATTCTTTCGCCAATCACACAACCGTGAAGTCATCGAGCAGTTGTTAGAAGCCGGTATCCATTGGCCGGCGATAGAGGCACAGACCGCCGATTATCAACCTTTGTCGGGTAAGACAGTTGTTATCACGGGCACCTTGAGCAAACCGCGGGATGAGATCAAACAGGTGTTGCAGCGTCTAGGCGCAAAGGTGACCGGCAGTGTCTCGAAGAAGACCGATTACCTGTTGGCGGGTGATGCCGCAGGATCGAAATTGACCAAGGCAGAGAAGCTGGGAGTTGCAATCCTTGACGAGGCGGCCCTGCAGGATCTGCTGGAGCAAAACCAATAACGCTTCTGGGTGCGCGTTTATTCTCTGTACTATTCGTGGTAGCTTTTACATAAAGAGTCACAAGGTTACAGGAAAAACAATGAACGAAGAAAGCGCAAAAGAACGGGAAATCATGATGGTGATGCGTAAGCTGCTGACCACTATCGTGCGCGAAGTGACGCCGGAACACAAAAGCCTCAAGCATCCCTTATCTGATCAGACCATACAGGACATCCGCGCTTGTCTTGGCCTGATTACCGCACGCGAAAAAGAACTGGCCGATGCAGCCGGCCGTACCGCTCAGGAGCGCCCCTATTTTGTCGACGAACCTCCGGCGACCAAGGTTGTACCAATCAGCAATATCGGTAAAGTCAAACAGGATGATGATGATTGAAATGTCGTTGATGTAAGCAGCGGATTTGATTGTTTCGGAATTTTACACGGTTGCCCAACCTTCTGAGAAAGGGTGAGGTTATCTGGTGGCAGTGATGCTATCTATATGATAGTTTGAGAGTTTATCTGTTTTGGTAACACAGCGAACCCATATTCAAAAGAGAGTATTGAATAATGGTTATCTTATAAAGAGCGTCTCACTAAGACCGGTAATTCTCTGCTATTCTTCTAGGTAATTCTTCTAATAAACAAAGTTTTTTTGTGTGAATTATACTTAAAGTATGATTCACAGCGGCCGCTGTGAGTGGTAGATCACAGGAGGCAGAAGAGGAGATTGATCACAGGAACCAGATAGGATGTCGCCCCCCTCATCGCACCAGTCAATTTTTTGAAAACAGTTGTGATGAGTTGTGTTGAAAACAGTCGTCGGATTTACCGATGATTTCGTTGCACTATTGAGGGCTTGGCTAATGAATAAATGTAAACATATCTTTTCTGGAGTGGTGCTCCAGATTCTGCTATGCGCTTTTCCTTTTAGTGGCCTCGCCGCCGCTACCAACCAACACACTGATACCGGACATACTTCGCACTGGGGATATACAGGATCCACCGGTCCTGACGAGTGGGGCAGTTTATCGAAAGAGTATGTGCTATGCGGTAGCGGAATGCGCCAGTCTCCCGTGGATATTTGGAATGAAGCGCCAGCTGATTTGTATCCGCTGGATTTTCAGTACCAAACGATACCTTTGATTGTATTGAACAACGGCCATACGCTACAGGCCAACTACAACAGCTCAGGTCACCAAGAAACGGTTACTATTGGTGGCAAAGCATACCCGGTACAGGGCAAACCTGTTTATGACAGTACATTAATGCTGGGTGATGTACCCTACAAGCTGCTTCAGTTCCACTTTCATACCCCCAGTGAGCATGCTCGCGAGGGGCGGCGTTACCCCATGGAAGTCCATCTTGTGCACAAAAGTGCTGACGGAAACCTGGCTGTTGTCGGTGTGTTGTTCGAACGGGGTAACGAGAATCCAACGCTGGGAAAATTGCTTGAGAATGTTTCTGCAAATATCAATGAGGTGAAATTGGTTCAAGGAGTCACAATCAACGCTGCCGAATTGCTACCTGCTGACCACCAGGTATTTCACTATAACGGGTCATTGACCACGCCGCCATGTAGCGAGAACGTCAACTGGTTTGTGATGAAGAACCCGGTAGAAGTATCGGATGCGCAAGTCAATGAGTTCGAAAACTTGATTGGTGAAAATGCCCGTCCATTACAATCGATGCATTGGCGTTCAATGCTGATCTCCTATTAAGACAATTTCATTGAGAACATCGTCATGAAAAATCTGTTGAATAATATGTCGTTAAAAGCCAAGTTATTGGGTTTTGCCGGCATACTACTAAGCTTGCTGGTTATCAGCTCGGTTTATTCCATCCACACGATGAACAGCATAGGCAAAGAACTGTTCTCCATTGCCGAAGAGGATATTCCCCTGACTGAAAAAGTCGCCGAGATAACCACTCATCAATTAGAACAGGCTGTACAATTTGAGCGGGCTTTGCACTTTGGCGCAATATTGACCGCCGAAGAGTCAGCTCTATCTCATTTCCGCGAGGCGATAAAGACCTTCGATGAAGGAACGGAAGGTATTGAAGCTGAACTTCATGAAGCAGAGGGATTGGTTGAAGAGGCAGCACAACACAGCTCAGGTGATGAGCAACAAGAGTTTGTCGCCATCAATGATACATTGAAAACTATTGAAAGTGCGCACGCAGAGTTCGTAACACATGCTCATGAGGTCTTTATTGCCCTGACAGAAGGAAAAACACATCAGGCTGAGCAGATGGCGGTAAAAGTGGAACATGAAGAAGATAACCTCAAAGAATCACTTGAATCCCTGTTGATTAAAATCGGTCGGTTTACTGAAGAGAGTGCTAAGCGTGCGGAGGCCCATGAGCAATCAGCAGTTGTTGTCCTCACTGTCCTTGCACTGGTCAGTATCATTTTCGGTATCGTTGTCAGCACTATATTCGCATCGTTCATTGTAGGCGCAGTTCGCAAGGCGACGGTCATTGCGTCCGGTGACCTTACGCAGGATATCGAAGTTAGCAGCCGCGATGAAATTGGTGAACTGCTCACGGCAATCAATGGCATGCGCCGGAAATTGCTCGATATGCTCTCAGATATCTCTGAAACAACAGGGCAGTTGTCAACGGCCTCGGAAGAGATGTCTTCGATAACGAGACAGACCAGCGAAACCATTCAAACTCAGCGTTCAGAGACTGAGCAGGTAGCCACGGCGATGAACGAAATGACAGCCACTGTTCAAGATGTTGCGGTCAACATCAATCACACTGCCAGCGCTGCTGATGATGCCTATGAACAAACCCAGCAAGGATCAAAGATCGTTCAACGGGCAATTACCCAGATAAACAAACTGGCTGAGCAAGTGGAGAGTTCTTCTCGAACCATCAATGATCTGGAAAAACATAGTGAGGCCATCAATGCGGTGCTTGATGTGATCAAAGGGATTGCAGATCAAACCAACCTGTTAGCTCTGAATGCGGCAATTGAAGCGGCACGGGCGGGTGAGCAGGGACGGGGATTCGCCGTGGTCGCAGACGAAGTGCGTACCCTGGCTGGTCGCACGCGTCAGTCAACCGATGAAATCAATGAGATGATTGAAAAACTCCAAGCGGGATCTCGCCAGGCGGTGTCGGTCATGGATCAGAGCCGGGAAGAAGCGAAATCAGCCGTGGATTTCGCCACACAGACTGGTACTGCGTTAGCGACCATCACACAAGCCGTTGAGAAAATCAACGAGATGTCTAGCCAGATTGCCAGCGCAGCAGAAGAACAGGGATCAGTCGCTGAAGAGATCAATCGTAATATTGTCAAGATTAATGATATGTCCAATCAGACCGCAGACGGTGCAAATGAGACTGCTATGGCAAGCCAAAATCTGGCTCACATGGCTACGGAGCTACAAGGATTGGTTGCGCGGTTTACTGTTTGATAAAGTCGTGATCGTAACAGATAAAGGACATATCAATGATCAGCTAGGTATTCAAGAAGGGCGGGTTCCAATCCCGCCCTTAAAATGTTTATGTGATATGCTACAGATGCTCCCTATCTTCAGGAGGGTAGTAATGAAACGGCCCATACCAGATTCCGCCATTCTTTTATCTCGTTCCCACGCTCTCGCGTGGGAACGCATACGGCAGCTAGATTATTAACATGTTGTACTGATGATCGCCAGATAGGCATTCCCACGCTGGAGCGTGGGAACGAGAAATATATCAATGATCAGCTAGGTATTCGAGAAGGGCGGGTTCCAATCCCGCCCTTAAAATGTTTATGTGATATGCTACAGATGCTCCCTATCTTCAGGAGGGTAGTAATGAAACGGCCCATACCAGATTCCACCATTCTTTAGTAAATCCAAAAGATCTGCTTTTAAGGGATACCCTTCAACCTCTTCTTTAGAGCCCTCATCATCAATATCAATTTCAAAGGCGGCATAAGTCGTTATCGGTTTATAGAAATTTGATAGCAGTTCTGTCTCGGCAATTTTTACAGCCTGCTTGATGTCATGTGCTCCTAGATAAATATTCACATAAGTACCAGCAACATCAGAAGGTAATTGAGTTCCTTCCAGTGGCTTAACCTCGACTTGTATTCTGTAAGGCTTCATATCCATCATTATTTCTCACTTAATGCTTGCATCAATCGAGACCAGAGCGGACTGAAGTGTCGTTTTTTATTTCATGCGCAAGGCCCGGCATTGGTATAAACTCATAGGGTGAAACACCCCTGTGGGCGAGCAATGGTTGAAAATCAATGAGTTGCATATGAGTCCCTCTCGGAGGCCGATTCCTTATCAATGCATCTATTTCACCTTATATAATAGCCAAGGGCAAGAATAAATCCGAGTGGGGATGTCCAGCGGACATAAACAATCACACCTTGATGGATGGTGCGGCGCAACATCGGTTGCCGGCATTAACTCTCCTCTCCCGCTTATGGGAGAGGAGCAGAGGGAGGGGGGGCTATCAGGACGGATCTTATGCTGATCTGAGTATCTTGTGGCTTCAATCCCTTTCGGAACGGGTTTCTTTCTAGCCAATCCCTGAATAGGTTCAAATGCGTCGCAAGTGTTTCAGTCCCAGAAAACCCAATCCCATCATCATCAGCAGGGTGATGTTAGGTTCGGGAACATTTTGGGGAGGCTGATAATTCCAGTGGTGCATGTGCATCTGGCCATTGCCAATATAAGAGTCGGCTACTAGTGAACCGGTGATATCGTTGTCGGTATCCAAAACCGCATTCATTGCCAGTATGGACCCGAACCAATGGCTGGAGCCCAAGTCGATAATGCTTGCGTCGACAAAGTTCCACAATATGTCTTCGGCGTTGAGGTGACTGAACCCGCCGTTGAAATTGACACCGCCAGCATTGACAACGGTGTCACCATAAACATTGATCAAAACCTTGTCTGCGGTACCGAATTCCAAATCCCAGTTACTGTTCTGGGCAAAAAGATCAGAGCCATTGAGGTTGAAGATAGCCAGGTCGGTGGCACCTCCGGTATAGCTGAGTCTATTGCCGGCCAAGTCAACGCTGCCATTGGCGCTCAGTCCCGCGTAGTAGGCCGATTCACTGCTCAATTCCGCGCGCAGGGAGGCGGCCTTGGCATCCAGGCCCGATGCGGCTTTCAAGCAGCCGCCACCACTCAGGCCATTGCCATTGCAGTTGATGTTGCCCAGATTGTTTGTGCCGCCATAAACCAGATTACCGGCCTGTATAGTGACCTGATTGGTATTCAGGTCACCCGCCACTTCCAGTGTATCTATTGTGACTGACTTAGACAGGTTGGCACCAAATTCAGGATTCTGACCGTTGAGGTCTCCACCGACAAAAGCCGTTCCATGAATATGACCACTGCCGCCTGAAACATTGAAATCTCCAAACAGAATCATATTGTAGTTTTCGATAGCTGTGGCAGAAGCCAGGTTAGTGCCACCGATCACCAACAAACCCGCTAATAACTTGGATGAATACTGCATAACAATGAGTCCCTTTAATGATTAATAAAAAAAGCTAATGAAGCTTTAACCATGCCCCGCAAATAAAATAAAGTAAGTTTATATTCTATATCTGAAGTGATCAAATGATCTAGGTTTAACAATGCCGATGTGGGCTAAGTGTGACAGGTGTTGAATTTCTTCAAAATGATAGCTTGATTATTCTCGTTCGAGTCATCTGATTTAGCCCGCATGTTTGATCCGGGAACGCGATGGTCGTGCCGGGATCGTCATTCAGATGCGGGTTAGCAATTGATCCATAGACGAATACCGAATTACAGACGCTTTTCAGTGGGGCTGGATAGATCGGCTTATCAGCATTGGCTTGATAGTGAATCTGATTGCCCGTTCGCGATAAAGCAGGTTAGTCCGCAGAAGGCATAGGTTCCAATTCGCGGCATTGGATTCAGCCAAACAGCGTAGGCCACTCGAC
>JASFJX010000133.1:0-7676 GCA_050119385.1 Candidatus Thiodiazotropha sp.
CCCGGCGGTACCCGGTTGGTAAGGAGGTCGAGCAGGTTTTCCTCCTCGCCGGCCGGGGGACTCTTCAGCAATTCCACCAGAGCGGCGACCTGCTGCGCGTCCAGCGGCAGCGGCGGGATTCCCTGTTTTGCGCGTTCTTCTAGGTGCTGGCGATAGGCTTCGAGCATGGATGACCTCATTTCGGTTGTGGAACCCGCCTTCATGGCGGCGTCCTGAATGTCGGGATTTCGGTTTTACCGGTAATTTAGGGCCTGGTAAACAGGCTCTAGGAAGATAGCAGAGCTTTATCCATACGTATAATGGATTGTTCGCATATATATCATAAATATTTTGCATGTTATGCTTGTCCATATCATGGACCTGCAACTCTTGAGATCACTCCTGGCCATAGCCGATACCGGTTCTATCACCGAGGCGGCGGATCGCATCGGCCTCACCCAACCCGCCCTCTCCCGTCGTCTGCAGCAGCTGGAGAGTTACCTGGGTGCCGACCTGCTCAGCCGAGGCCGCAAGGGGACCGAACTGACCGAGATCGGCCGCTTGGTGGTGGCCGAGGCACGAGGTCTGGTCAACCAGTTCGATCATCTACGTGAACAGGTACGGGCACACCAGGGCCTGGAGGGTGGCAGTGTGCGCATCGGCGGGGGCGCTACCGCGGTATCCTTCGTCTTGCCGAAGGCGATCGCCCGCTTTCGCAAGGCACATCCCGGGATCCGCTTTCAGCTTAAAGAGGCGGGGAGCATCGAGGTAGCCGGGGATGTGATCAGCGGCCGCCTGGAACTGGGGCTGGTCACCCTCCCCGTACAGGCCAGGGAGCTGCAGATCTGGCCCCTGCTCACTGACAAGATCGTACTGGTGGCGCCCCGTGACCATCCCCTGGCTCGCCATGGCGAGATCGACGCCCCGGCCCTCGATGGGCTGGCTTTCGTCGGCTTCGAGGCAGACACAGCGGTGCGCCAGATCATCGATGCGGCACTACGCGACGCCGGGGTGGAGATGAACGTGGTGATGGAGCTGCGTTCGATCCCCGCCATCTTGCGCATGGTCGCCACCACCGGCAACCTGGCCTTTGTCAGCCGTATGGGTGTGGACACCCTGGAAGATGTCTGCGAAATCGAAGTCCGCGGTCTCAACATCGCCCGGGAATTGGCGGTGATCGCCAAGCGGGATAGCACCCTCTCACCTGCGGCCCAAGCCTTTTCCGCCCTGTTGCGAGAGGAACTGACACCGACATCATGACCCTGAGACAGACCGAATACAGAATCATCGGCGTTGTTTAGACAGGTCATAGATGATTCGAGTGTCTATTGCGTTTTTATTATGATGCCCCTCGAAGGAAAAGATTGCTTGCCCGAGGCAGTCAATCGGCAACTGCCACGGTAGTAAGCCCAGGTTCCACATTTCTGCCCAGTCTTGGGATTAATACACAGATAACGCATAGGCATTCCATCCTTAGTGATCTTTACAACCTCATAGCCATCATCGAGACAGTGCTGTATCGAGATATTTGGCATGGACGATTGATCGCCTTTCCCTGAATTCATGGTATCTGCCGAAGGCTGCGAATTCTTTGCGGAACACCCGACAGAGATCAAGACTATGACCAGGCTCAGGGAGATCTTAAGTCTATTTGGCATTACTGCCGGTATCCTGCGCAGTTGGCATTTTCAGACGCTTTGCCCGTGGAAATACTGCCTGATCCGCCGCATGGATGACTTTGTTATATTTTTTCTCACCTGACATCACTCCCGTCTGTTGTGCAGAAACAGGTATATCGTCGTCCATGAGTGTCAGGGTACGCGTTCCATCAGCTTGGTCAGCTATCCTGACCTTTCGCATCAATACGCCCGTGTCGGGTATCCTGCGCCCATTGAAGCTGTGCCGTATACCTTCGCCACGACCATCGAAAGCCAATGCCCGCATACCAGAGTTGCTGTCAGAGGCAATCTTTTTGATGGATTCCTGTTGGCTATCGCCCGTGGAACGATAGCTGTCATTGGTCAGTGTAACCTGGCTGTTCCCGACTGACAGGTTGTTGATCTCATTGGACTCCTGTTCATATCCCTGATCATCCACCCAGAGCGACATGTAGTAGGTACCGCTGGGTATTGCTGAGCCACCCTGCGTATAAAAGAGACTGAAACTCGCCGCACTGTCACCACTTCGATACACGTAAGAATCCGGCTCCAGTAGATAGTCCACAGGTTCGTAAAAGAGATAGTAACCGCCGTCACCGGGATCCTCACTGAAAGTCAGTATCAGATTGATATCCCAGTCGGTTCTGGTAGTGGACGCATCACCATCATTGTAAACCTGATATTCCAGCTCTCCGTTGCCATAGCTATCCCATTCAGCCCACCAGTAATCGATGGCGATGTCAGGCAGCAAAGCTGAATCGATGTGTAGCAGGTGGTCACCAAAGGATTGGTTGTCCTGTTCGTCACTCTCCTCAACCTCCTGTAAGTCATCCACCCAGGTGGCAATGTAGTAGTCGCCGGCGGGCAGATTCTGAGGTAGGTTGAATTGGCGGGGATTGGTTGCATCACGCAATGCGCTTTCACCCGGGGCGAGTGTCTGAGGAATCTCCTCGTAGACAATGTACCAGTCAGAGCTATCGATCCGATCATCCGTTGATAACATTAAATTGACATCCGCTCCCATCGGGGCATCAGCGCTACCTGCATTGACAACCTCCCACTGCCAGGAACCCTGTCCTCCCGCATTGGTATCGTAATTGAGTGACCAATTGGCAACCTGAAGGTTGGGGAGATCGCCGTCGCTGGGCGGTACAACCGGGTCCACGTCCTCATCGGTGTCGTGCCCCGTATTGGATGCGTCGGTCAATACCAGCGCCTGCCCCATGACGGACCACAGCATATTGTAGGGCAACCAGAAATATCCATCGTCTCCCCAACCGGTTCCCCAGGAGTTGATAACCTTGAACGCACCACCGAACTGGTTGTCATCATAACCAACCAAGGTTACCGCATGCCCACCCAATTCACTTCCCGTAGTCGTGTTGTAGACAGCGTTCGGACCGCTGAGACGGTAGAGGTCTTCATAAATCATGATCCCGGCCACCACCGGTGTACGGTTTGCCAAGGCGGCCTTCATCTGTTGTGCGCTGCTGATGGAACGATACTGCAGGGCCTTGTAATTGGCTGCCTGAGCAATGGCCTGCTGACTGGGCTGGTTGGTATAGTTCGAATCATCGTAGGGCATGTTCTGCCATGTGGCCGCGCCGCGATCGATGATAAGTTGCATCGCGTCGTCAATACGCGAGCCTTGGTCCTGCCCTCCATTGATCTGATTGTAGATCCAGGCGGGACTGAAAATGGTTGCCTGTGTGAACGCCCACTGTTCTTCTACCTTCTCCTGATACGACTTCAGGGCATAACCCGTCGCCCAACCGACACAACTGCCCTGTTCGCCCTGGTTACCCGGCTCGGGGAAGTTACCTGACAGATCGATGGATGTGGGTAAAGTAGGTTCGTCACCGAGTGAGCTGCCGAAGCGTTCGCCATCAAAAAATGCAAGTTCGAGCCGGCCATACTCTTCGGCAGGTATATCATTGGCCCCGGCTTCATGGGCATCCAGCTCGCCGACACTAATGGTGACTTCGGCCACTTCACTGAACAGCGATCCGTCACTGACCTTGTAGGGTAAAATAACGGTTTCGGTGCCATCGTCTTTCAAGGTCGCGTAGAGATCACCCGTGTTCGGATCTACAAACGCCCGCTCATACCCTGGTCCTTCACTGGAAGATTCCAGAAGATAGGAGAGCGTATCATTGTCCGGATCACTGCCCATCAGCTTAACATTGACATACGGATTGATGAGGTTGCTTTGCAGTGATATATCTTGGGCGGTAGGTGCGTGATTTGATTGATCCTGCGGTGGCGATTCCCCCCCACCACCACCGCCGCCACCACAGGCCCCCAACGTCAGAACTACCGGCACACAGATTGCGATTAATTTTGAACAGCCCTGTTTGTCCATGCTTCAAGAATCTCCGTTTCATCCACATCACGCTGAGTTGAAGGAATGAAAACAGAATCTGACTTGGCATTCTAGCTAGTAATTACCCTAGTGTGGTGTCATCAAATGTTATGGAACGCCTATTCTTTCTACGTTAAGGCCAATAGACATTACTCAAATGCATCCATTATCAATCCGGCTATTTCATAGATGGAATACGCAGCACAAACCCTGTCTCCCACTCGATCAATGGCGTTAATGCCAATTCTCCACCATGGGCACGGGCTACTTCCCGCGCAATACTCAAGCCGAGGCCAGCACCTTCTGTTTTGCGTCCGTGGGCCGGGTCATCTCGGTAGAAACGTTCGAAGAGCCTTCTCCGTGTCGATGCGCTGAGTGTCTTCGATGCATTACGGATGGTCAGAATGATCTGACCTCCTGCTGGTGACAACTCGATATCGATCCAGCCTGCATCGCGGTTATATTTCATGGCATTGCTGATGAGGTTGGTCAATAGTTGCCCCATCAGTTCGCGGTCAGCCCGTAGCATGATTGACGGTGGAATGGTGGCATTGATGGTGATGGAGGGATTGATCATGGCTGCATCTTCCACCAGTTCCTGCAGGCTGGTGCTGAGATCATAGGGTTCGGTATGTAACCGCAGTCGGCCGGCATCCGCCCGGGATAGGAGCAGCAGCTTGCGCAGAATTCGAGCCAGACGCTGGATCTCGTCCATGATACGGGAAAGTGCGGCCTGTTCCTGTTCAGCGATCCCTTCGCGATTGATTGCCTGTTCCACTTCGCCTTGCAGAATGGTGAGTGGGGTCTTGAGTTCGTGTGCAGCGTCGGCAGAGAAGCGGGAAGCCTGGGTGAAGCTGCGTTCCAACCGTTCCAGCATCTGGTTGAAGACCTCGATCATGCGCTCGAATTCTCTATCTGCGTGTGCGCTATCGATTCGCTTGTCCAACCCCTTGGCGGTTACGCGGCTGATGGTGTCAGTCAGTACGCGGATGGGGCGCAGGGCACGACCGGAAAGGAACCAGGCGCCGAAAACGATAATCAGTAACGTGAGGGGGATGGCAAGCATAAAGGCGTCTCGAGCCTCGGCGCTTTGATCCTCGATGATACGCAGATCGGCGATGAGTGCCAGCCGGGTATCAGGGGTGGCCGCCAGGGCGATGCGCCACGCTCTGTCCCCTGTTGTCCAGGGCAGGATGATTACTTGGGGCCTCTCGCGTAGTTGCGGCCTCTCCTCGCCCGCTTGCTGTGGTCTTACCTCTCTGCGTGGCGTCGGCCTCCCCTCATCCCTGTGCAGAGGTGGGCGGCTGAATTGCTGCGCCTCGTATTGGCGGGGCCAGGGTAATTCACTCACATCCACCTCATGGGGCCAGTAACTGCTGTGGTAACTTGCCTGGCCATTGGCACCCTCAAGCGATAACGCTACACTGCCATCCCCCCCAAGAGGGCGGGAGAGTTCCCGTTCAATCCTTTGCCAATCCTCAACACGGCGCTGTTTGGTGACTTCACGTTCCGCCTGGGCAAGCAGCTCTACTTCAAGGTTTGTCAGGTTGGTCTGCCTGATCTGCCACAAAGCGATAGTGGCAAAAGTGACCAGGGCAACCCCGGCCAGCAGCGCGGAAAGCAATGTAATACGTAGACGAAAGGAGAGCCGCATCAGTTGTTAGGCAGTGTCTTGCAAAACCGGTATCCCACGCCTCGGATGCACTCGATCGGCGACTCCCCCTGCGCCTCGCTCATGATCTTTTTACGGATACGCTGGATACAGACATCCACCACGTTGGTGTTGGGAATGAAGTCGTAGCCCCACACATGCTCCAGAATTTGGGTGCGGGTAAAGACCTGCCCGGGGGAGCGCATCAGGTACTCCAGCAGATTGAATTCGCGGGTGGTTAGATTCACGGTATGCTCACCGCTGTTTACCTGGCGGGTAATGCGATCAAGTTTCAGATTCCCAGCCTCAAGGAGGTTACGCCGCTCGTCGGAGAGACGCCGTGTAACGGCATGGATACGCGCCACCAACTCCTCGACAAAAAACGGCTTGGCGAGATAGTCGTCCGCCCCGAGGTTAAGTCCTTCAACACGGTCATCCAGTTCATTGCGCGCCGTGAGTAGAATCACGGGGGTGGTGTTGCCTGCCTTGCGCAGCCCTTTTAATACTGACAGACCGTCTCGTCCCGGCAGCATGATATCGAGCAAGATGACATCATAGGCGCCTGCAACGGCCCGGTTGTATCCCTCATCGCCCCGCTCACAGTGCTCCAGCCGAATTCCCCGCTCCTTGAGTCCGGCGCGGATGAAGTCGGCGATCTTGGTTTCATCTTCGATAAGCAGTGTATTCATGGCATAAACGAAAGGTTGCTCTAATCACTATCGGCCAGAAAAGGGATTCATTCAATTACAGCTTTGTAATTCAAAAGACAGTTTGCCGTCATTCAGCACGCCTTTAATTCAGTCGTGGGCAATGAGTTCACACAGCTTTAGGAGTCTCAATGATGAACATTAAACCGATTTGGCCGTTGCTAATGATATTGACTGTCATAACACCGATACATGCACAGGAGACAAGCAATGGAGATACGGGCCGTCCCGGATCACTCAGACGGGCCGGCGGTCCGCCCCCTGAGGCCTATGCCGCCTGCGCAAACAGTGCCGATGGTGATGAAGCCATCATGACCGATCACAGCGGAGAGTCGATTAGTGGTGTCTGCAAGCCCGAGGGAAAACGGTTGGTTCTGCGTCCATACCGAAATGTCAATGACAGGCCGGGCATGCCTACTTCAAGGCTTCAGCCAGATAGTCAGTAAGGGGGTGAACATGGGTACTAAACTTTTAATGACGGCAGTGGTAATAGTAGTCACCATCATGTCGAGTGCATGCCAACAGGCCTCAGACTCTGAGACAACGACTACGACAGATGCTGAAACTACTACCACGACTGATCCAGTTGATGCGACATCGAACCAGGCGATGACCCTTGAACAAACCTTGTCGGATGAGGGACAGCGCAACACTATCGCCTTTTCCGCCCTCTCCTTCCTCACTGGAACGCTGGAGTCCGACAGTTTTTTTCCGCCCGGTAAGGTGGCCGATTTCTGGGGCTTTCAATATCTGCGGGACAACGACCCCAGCGGCATGGGACATAACACCGACTTTCTCACCAAGGCGGCCAACAATATGCTGTTCATCCTGGATGAGAGTGACCGCGCCCGCCTGATAGAGCTTGCCGAAAACCAGGTGGATAGCATCAACGCCTATGCCGAAAAGCGTTTTCCCCTGATGCAGGCATTTCGGGACTTGCTGGAGGGCAATGTACCAAGTGGTACAACAGGACTCGATGCGGATGAAGTAAAGGCCTATTCCGCCATGCTCTATCAATTGGATGGCGCTATGTCATTTCAACGGGCAGAGGTCATGGGGGGCATTTTAGCCGGTTTGGATGAGAGCCAGATCGCCTATCTGGATGGATTGCGCGGTGTCGGTATGCTTGACTGGCCGGATGTCGGGGATCAGCTTGATCCGCAGTCAATGGATCACGACACGCATGTCGCGGTAATGACCTACGCAGGTGATCTCTTCAGCTGGTACATGGGATCGGTTGAGGCGGATGTCTACTTTGCGCCGGAACGTCAGGGTACCTATTTCGGCAGCTTCTATATGAAAGATGCCCCGGCCATGGG
>JASFJX010000134.1:0-7612 GCA_050119385.1 Candidatus Thiodiazotropha sp.
TTCTACCCCGAATCGGTCTCAGGTGATGAGCCTTATTGCAGGCTGTTGAAAAAATCTCGGACTGTATAAAAATGCATAGCCGTACCCATAGATCTGGTGAGGCGAGACGGATCAAGTGCTTGCGCGATGCACCCCGATGAACTCACGGATTCAGGTTTATTGACCCGACAACTAAGTATGTCGGGTTAATAACCAAGGAGCCGCTTGACCGGTGCGAATGATCGCCGGTGGATCGGGCTGACCCCCAGGGCTTGCAGGCCCTCCAGGTGTTGCTTGGTTGGATAGCCTTTGTGGCGTGCGAGTCCATAACCGGGATAGCGGTCGTCCAGATCGATCATCTCCCGATCCCGTGCCACCTTGGCAATAATTGATGCAGCACTGATCGCCTCCACTAAGGCGTCCCCGCCGATCACCGTATCCACCCTGCATGTCAGCTGTGGGGCGTGCTTGCCATCCACCAGGGCCAGATCGGGCGTATCAGGAAGCCCCTCCACTGCCCGTCTCATGGCCAACAGGCTTGCTTGCAGAATATTGATCCTATCGATCTCTTCCACTTCCGCCCGGCCTAAATTCCAGCTATGGGCCTGTTGCTTGATCAATTCGGAGAGTTGTTCCCGGCGCTTTTCACTTAGCTTCTTGGAATCGGCCAATCCCTCGATGGGTCGCTGCGGATGGAGAATCACCGCAGCCGCCACGACGGGTCCCGCCAAAGGGCCTCTACCAACCTCATCAACACCCGCTACTAAGGTAAACACATCTGTCATGTTCCAGCTCGCCTAAAATATTCAACTAGACTATCCAGGTCATTCGGATAATAACTCCATTATATCCAATTTGAGTTTCTTTCTATCGACCTTGCCATTGGGATTTGTCGGAAGTGTGGTACGAAAAATAATTTCAGCCGGCATCATATAGTTTGCCAATCGCTGTTTACATTGATCGAGCAGCTGCTTTTCTGTCACTTCAGTACCATCTTTGAGCATGACCACCAAGACGATCGATTGACCTATGGCGGAATGAGGGATACCCAATGCAACCACTTCGGATACCAGGCCGGTACGGTAAAATATCTCTTCTATCTCATGCGGGCTTACTCGATAACCCATGGTTTTGATCAAGTCATCATCTCTGCGCAGGAAATAGAGATAGCCTTCACTGTCCATCTTAACAATATCTCCAGACCAGACAGCCAGTTCGTTGACGGGCATGGCATCAATCCGGTTAGGAATGGGTCTAAAGCGCTGTTTGGTTGCCTCGACATCGTTCCAGTACCCCATTGCCACCAAAGATCCCCGGTGCACCAACTCACCGGGTTCCTCCACGGCACAGGGGGTTCCGTCACTTCTCAACACCAGTACCTCGGCATTCGGTATAGCTTTACCGATGGAGTTGGGTCTTTTGACGACTTGATCCGGCTCCAGGTAGGTCGACCGAAACGCTTCTGTAAGACCATACATGAGAAAGATCTCAGTATTCGGTAATACCTGACGCAACAGCTCCGTGGTCTCTAACGGCACAACCCCTCCGGAACTGGTGATATAGCGCAGGTTCGATGCAACCTCGCCCGGCCAGGGCAGCTCTACCAACAGATTCCATAGCGGCGGTACTGCCGCCAGCCCGGTAATCCTCTCCTGGGCCAGGGTATTGAGTACCTCCATAGGCAGCAAGTAGTTAATCAATACGACGGTGGCACCAACCAGAAATGCGGTTGTCAATTGACTCATTCCATAGTCGAAACTGAGGGGAAGCACTGCCAAGATTCGGTCTGATGAGCTGTTCTTCAAGTATTGGGCGACACTTTTTGCACCCGTCACCATATTTCGATGGGAGAGGATCACGCCCTTCGGATCACCAGTGCTACCAGACGTATAGATGAGTGAAACAATATCTGAATCGATCACCCGGTGACTGTGAGGACTGACAGGGTTGTCGATCAAATCATCCCAGAGAATTAGCCGCTGGGCATGGGTTTCCTGATCTATGCTGTCCACCCCGTCGATCAGGGCTACGGTCTGGAGCGCGACACAATAGCCGAGAGCAGTATTCAGCGCCCGGCATTTACCCTGGGTGGTAATCAGAACCTTGGCATCGCAATCTAACAGGATATGTGATACCTGATGGGGCTTCAGGGCCGGATTGATCGGCACAAACACGGCGCCGGCAGCGGCAGTAGCGAAAATCGCAACCACATTCTCCAAGCACTTGGGCAGATAAATCGCTACACGGTCCTGTTTCTCTACACCGATATCGACCAAGGCCCGCGATAGACGTTCTACCTGTTCCGCCAGTTCGGCATAGGTCAGCGAGGTTGATTTATATTTTAAAGCTGTCTTTGACGAATATCGGGTGGCCGATTCAAAAATCAGATCATGGAGTAGCACAGCCATTACTAACTATAGATATCCCTGATGCAGGTAGTAGTTGTATAGTTTATATTTCATCCAGACTGATAATAAGAGCAAAAAAAGTTCTCTCTGTCTAATTGAATGATTATAAACCCGGTCACTTGTACAACATCTCCACAACTGCATCAGCGCCAGTCTGGGCAGCGTTTCTACGTAACTTCTTATGATATTCCATATAGGCCTCTGTGATTTGCTCACATTTTTTCGAGTTTTCGAGAAATTCCAGTAAGGCTTTTCCCATGGCATCCGGTTTACAGGCCTCCTGGATAAATTCAGGCGCATAGGCTTGGTCCGCAAGCAGATTTGCCAATGCCACATGAGGGGTTTTCAAAAGTTTAAAGCGACGAATCAGCCACACCGTGAGGGGTGAAAGACGGTAGGCCACCACCATGGGACGTTTCAGTAGCAAGGTCTCAAGGGTAGCCGTACCTGAGGCGGTCAATACTACATTCGCTGAATTTATCGCCTCTCTGGACCTGTCATCCAACAGCAGAACCGGTAGTCCGGGCGCGATCGAATCAATCTGCTTCTGGAAAAGCTGTTTGATTCTCTGATTCACCATCGGTGCGACAAACTGCAGCTCAGGCTTTTGCTGTTGCAGCCACAATGCAGTCTGCAGGAAGACCTGGCCAAGCCGGCTTACCTCACTCATGCGGCTTCCAGGCAATAGGGCGACGACAGGTTTTTCCCTGGCAAGACCCAATCCATCACGAATAATACCGGGTTCAGCCGGTTGCAGCGGAATCTGGTCTGCCAGAGGATGTCCGACATAGACCGCCGGCACGTTATGCTGTCGCAGGAAATCAACCTCGAAATCAAACAGACAGAGCATCAAGTCAACCGCTTTTTGTAACGTTTTCACCCGCTCCTGTCGCCATGCCCAAACAGTTGGGCTGACAAAATGGGCTGTGGGGATACCGGCCGCTTTAAGTTTCGTCTCCAGTGCCAGGTTGAAATCGGGCGCATCGACACCCAATACGAGATCGGGGGGATTGGCAAGAAAATGGGCCACCAGCTTGTTACGGGTTCGAAGCAATCCCGGTAGATGACCGATAACTTCACTAAATCCCATCACCGGATCCATCTTGGCAAGGGAGCGGCATCCTGCAGCCTCCATCAATGGGCCTGTCATGCCTTCGAATTCGATTTCCGTTACTCGGGCACGCAGGGCATCGATCAAGGCCGCCGCCAGCTGGTCCCCCGACACCTCGTTGACGATTACACCTATCCTTAAGGGTCTCTGTATTTGACGATTCAGCATATCTCCTAACGCAATATGCCTCGGCCCTTATGCTTGAGAAAATCCGCAAGAATATCAAGTTCAGGGGTTTCAATCAGCATCGCTTCAATCCCTTCCCTCGCTTCTTCCAGTCGACTCTTGGATAAATAGATCAGTTTGTAGGCACGCTTAATCTGCTGGATGGCTTCACTGCTGAATCCACGGCGACTCAATCCCTCACGGTTGATACCATGGGGCTTGGCTGGTTGCCCGGAGGCCATCACATAAGGCGGCAGGTCCATGCTGATGGCCGAACCCATACCGGAAAAACTGTGCGCGCCTACCCGGCAGAACTGATGTACTTTGGTAAACCCCCCAAGGATAGCGTGCTTACCAATCTTCACATGCCCCCCCAGGGAGGCGGCATTGGCCATGATGATATGGTCCTCCAACACACAGTCGTGGGCCACATGGACATAGGCCATCAGCAGATTGTCACTACCGATCCGCGTTACCCCCTGATCCTGCGTGGTTCCACGATGCAAGGTAGCGAATTCACGGATTACATTGCGATCACCAATCTGCAGGGTGGTCGGCTCGCCGGCATACTTCATATCCTGGGGCTCCTCCCCCACCGAAGCGAACTGGAAAATCCGGTTATCCCGGCCTATCTGGGTTGGCCCTTTGATCACCACATGGGAACCGATCTCGGTACCTGCGGCGATTTTGACACCGGCTCCGATGATCGAGAAGGGACCAACGCTGACCCCCTCATCGAGTTCGGCATCCGGATCGATAACTGCGCGTGAGTCGATCAGCTGCCTATCTCCCGTGCCGTACACATGATGTCCGCCGTCGCTACGGTTTTATCCTCCACCTTGGCTGAACAGGTGAAAAAGCCGATGCCCCGTTTCAGCTTATTCTGAACGACCTCGATGATCAGTTGATCGCCGGGTTCCACCTGATGTTTGAAACGTGCCTTGTCGATCCCGGCGAAAAGGTAGATGGTGGTCTCATTGACCGTTTCCGGATTGGATTCCATCGCCAACAGGGCCGTCGCCTGTGCCATCGCTTCGACGATGAGAACACCCGGCATTACCGGTTGAATAGGAAAGTGGCCGTTGAAAAAGGGTTCGTTATAGGTGACATTTTTCAATGCTAAGAGGCGTGTATCCTTCTCGCATTCAAGAACCCGATCGATAAGCAGGAAAGGATAACGGTGCGGTAGCAAGCTTAGCACCTTGTTGATATCCATTGCGATCAAACTGCCCTCCAGTTACTCATACTATTCATCTCAAGTGCTCTCTACAGGTCTTTGAGATGTTTTTTTAAAAATTTCAATTCTTTAGCCATCGACTCCAGATTACGGAGTCGTGCTACCATGCGTTTCCACGTCCCATTCTCCACGGCGGGAAGGTTGCCACTGTAGTAGCCCGCCTCGGTGAATGAGCGGGTTACCAGAGTGGCCGCCGAAAAGTGCACATTATCACCTATCGTCAGATGCCCCACCAGACCTGTTTGCCCCCCGATAGTACAATTGCTGCCGATCTTTGTTGAGCCTGCCACCGCCGAACAACCGGCCATTGCGGTATTGCGACCTATTTCCACGTTATGGGCAATCTGAATGAGGTTATCCAGCTTAACCCCGTCATGCAGGATTGTATCCTCCAATGCACCCCGGTCGATGGTGGTATTGGCGCCTATCTCCACATCGTCTCCAATCCGCACGCGGCCGAGCTGTGGCACCTTAATCCATTTTCCGTCTTCATTTGCCAGGCCGAAGCCATCCGCGCCGAGCACCGCCCCTGGATGAATCAGGCAGCGCCGGCCCAAATGGGTGTCGTGACACAGGGTCACATTCGCCACCAAGCGACTCTCGGCGCTAATCCTGCAATTGTCTTCGACCACACAACCGGGGCCCAGGTAGACACCGGATTCCACCGTCACCCCCTCTCCAATCACAACACCAGGGCCAATCCAGGCACTGCTGTGAATCGATGATGATCGCCCCACAACCGCTGTTGCATCGATACCGGGCGTGAAGGCTTTACGGGGAAAGAGCGCTGCCGCCGCCTTGGCGTAGCTAAGATAGGGATTTTCTGAGACCAACGCAGAGGTCGGACAATCAGCGGCATCCTTATCACACAGGATCACCGCTGAGGCACCTGTTGTAGCGAGGTATCGGCGGTAGGTGGGATTGCTGAGAAAGCTAAGCTCTCCGGGTTGCGCACGCTGCAGCGTGCCAACCCCGGTAATCATCGTATCCGGATCACCTAGCAGTTTCGCCCCGACAGCTTCAGCCAGTTCTCCGAGAGCGGTTCCAGACGATCTTGAAACCACCTTATTCCGCTTTCAGCTGACGCAGCTTTTCCAACACCTTATCTGAAATGTCGATCTTTTTACTGAAATAGACGACACCATCTGAAACGATAAGGTCTATCTTCTCACTCTTACCGACTTCACGGATCACTTCACGTACCTGCTGACGGAGTTTCTTGAACTCTTCGTTCTGGCGCAGATTGAGATCCTCACGAAACTCTGTCTGGGCGTTTTTCAGCTTACGACTACGACTGAGTATATCTCGCTCCAGCCGTTTGACCTCGGATTCACTCATCACCGAACCGTCCCGTTGCAGCTTCTCTTCAAGCTGCTTAAGCTGTTTCTGGGAGGCAAGCAGATCTTTCTCCCGACGGGAAAACTCTGTTTGCAATCTTTCCCTGGCCTCCTTGTATTGCGGTGACTCTTCGAAGACTTTAGTGGCGTTCACAAAACCGATGCGATACTCCTCTGCGACAACGCCGCCGGTCACGAACAAGCCAAAGGTCAAAGCAAGTAATATATTTCTTAGCGAATTCACCCATTCACTCCCTAACTGATTTAGAAACTGCTGCCAATATTGAATTGAAGATTCTTTATCTCATCACCCTCTTCCTCTTTGATCGGATACCCCCAGCTGAATGAGAGGGCTCCCACAGGCGAGTACCAGGATAACATCAGACCGGTGGAAGCCCTAAACAGCTCCCACTCGATATCGCGATAATCATTTTCATCTCCTGCCAAATCAAATACGTTGCCTACATCGACAAAGAAACCGGCACGCACTGTATCCTTGAAGTCATCGCCAAAGGCGGGGAAGAGTAACTCCATCTGACCCACGATTTTAGCATTTCCTCCCAATGCATCATCCTCGGAGTCCAGCGGTCCCAGGGTATTCTCCTCAAACCCCCTCACCGAACCGATACCGCCCGCATAGAAATTACGGAAAAACGGCAGTTCATCATCGTCCCCATAACCATCGCCATACCCCAAATAACCATTCAGCTTCAAAGTGAAAGAGTTGGTCAGTTGGAAATAGTGGGCATTCTTGTAGATGATACGGTAGTACTGCAGATCACTGCCGGGGATATTGGTCTCGATGCTGAATACCTGCCGGCCACCTCGATTGGGAAATATGGCACGATCCCGGGTATCGTGAATCCAGCTAGTTACGATTTCAAAATCGTCAAACTTCTTGCCATTGTCCTCAACAAAGTCCTCGATCTGATCAGAAGGGGAGGATCCCGTGAAGAAGCTTGTATGCTCGTAGGCCAGGCTGAATTTGAACCGGTCATATTCGGTTATTGGGATACCGTAATGGACCCCAATACGTCCTACGTCTGTGGAATAGCTGGAGATATTGAGTTCGGAGTAATCGGTCTCCTCATAACTCAGCTCGTAACCTTGACTGATACCATCAATGGTGTAGTAAGGATTGGTAAAGGACAAGGAGAGCTCCTTGGTAGCGTCGCTGGTATCGAAACCCGCACTAAACCGATTCCCTGTACCAAGAAAATTGTTTTCACTGATACTGGCATTGAAGATTATACCCTGAGTCTGGGCATATCCCACACCGGCACTGAACTGACCGGATGCTGCCTCGGTTACCTTCAGGTTCACGTCCAACTGGTCAGTTGTACCGGGTACCGCTGGGGTCTCCATACTCACATCG
>JASFJX010000135.1:0-7591 GCA_050119385.1 Candidatus Thiodiazotropha sp.
ATGCGCTGAAGCTGATCAACAGTCGTGCTGCAAGAGCGGGCGAAGCCCTTAGCAGCCTTGGTTGGTTTACCTGCCTCGTCAAAGGCGGCCTTGATGGCCGGACCCCGTCGCTCAGTCTCCCGATCGGGCTGACATACTGCACAGTCACGCACCAGCAGTGCCAATCGTCGTGGTGTGGCATAGCTAAATATCTCGCCATGGCGCAGATTGGCCTGTTCGAGTCCGGTTGTAAAACTCTCAGTGAGTGAGTCAGATAGCAGTTTTAACGCCTTTGGCGGTAACTCCTCGGTACCCAGTTCGAACAACAAGTGGGCCTGATCAACCATTTGAGGCCTCCTTTGTCGATTTCAGCATCGGAAAACCAAGACGTTCGCGGGCATCGTAGTAGGCCTGGGCCACATCACGGGCCAGACCGCGTACTCTTAATATGTAGCGTTGACGTTCTGTGACAGAGATGGCATGTCGGGCATCCAGTAAATTGAAGGTGTGAGAAGCCTTGAGAACCTGCTCGTATGCGGGTAATGGAAGACCCAGTTCGATCAATTTTTTCGACTCCTTTTCGCACTGGTCAAAATGACCGAAGAGATAGTCTATGTCGGCGTGTTCGAAGTTGTAAGCCGATTGTTCTACCTCGTTCTGATGAAATACGTCGCGATAACGGACTATTCCTTGTGGGCTTTTGGTCCAGACTAGGTCAAATAGGCTCTCTACACCCTGGAGATACATGGCGATACGTTCCAATCCGTAGGTGATCTCACCGGTCACAGGACGACAATCGAGACCGCCGACCTGTTGAAAATAGGTGAATTGGGTGACTTCCATACCATTCAGCCATACTTCCCAGCCGAGTCCCCAGGCCCCGAGCGTGGGTGACTCCCAATTATCTTCCACGAAACGAATGTCATTGGTATTGAGATCGAGCCCGAGCATTTCCAAAGAGCCTAGATAGAGTTCTTGGATGTTCTTGGGTGAGGGTTTCAGTACAACCTGGTATTGATAATAGTGCTGCAAACGATTCGGATTATCTCCATAACGTCCATCGGTGGGACGTCGAGATGGCTGCACATAGGCTGCATACCAGGGTTCAGGACCGATTGAACGCAGAAAGGTGGCTGTATGGAAAGTACCGGCACCCATCTCCATATCGTAGGGTTGCAGAATGACGCAGCCCTGGTTGGCCCAGTAGTTTTGCAGAGCGATAAGCAGATCCTGAAAGGTCATGATTTCGCCCTGTTTCGGTTGAGTAACTTGATTCACATCGAAACCCCGATTGATGCGGTGGAGAACCGCGTAAGTATAACGATGCTCTGTGTCTATGGCTAACCCGCATAGTACGAGTGCAGGGGTAGCCTAAAGGGAACATTGCCGGGCAGTGAAAAATGGTTGATAGTTTACACGCGAGTTTCGATATTGCACACCGATCCCGTTGATCTCTTGATTGTCGAGTTAGAGGTATATATAAGGAGAAGGTATATTCTACATGGCAAGTACACTCTTCATCACTTCCACAACGGTGCTGCCTCCCACCTGATTCAGATAATCCAGGATTATGGGGGTGAATTGGCCGATCATATCCGAAGAGAGGCCCAATTGATTGAATGAGGTGGCCAGGGTCGCCAGGCTATTCAAGTCGTTGTCTCCACCCAACATGGATGCCACGGCTCCGGTTGCCGATTCACTCATCGTTGGTGCGGCGGCGATCAGGCCATCGATATCAGGCACTACGGCAGCGATTTGAGAAAATTCCTCACTGCTTAAACGGCTTTTTGCCAGATTGAACAATGAGCCTGCACCGCCTGCCGCCTGTTCCGAGGAGATCCCCAATTGACTGGTCAGGCTATGCAAGAGTTCATTTGCGTATACTGTGCTGGTTGAGAGTAAAAGCAGGCAGATGAGTGCTAGATAGTGCATGGCTTTCATGGTTTGCTCCAGTTTTTATCAGTGTTTTACGATGTTATGAATCGCTTGAGGTGTTAAAATGGATTTATTAACCCGGTACCTTAATAGATAGGTGCAGGGTTAATATTTTCCCGCATAACCTTTCAAACCGTTTTGTAAACTATTATGGGGCAACAAATTCCGCGTACCCGGCGATCTGTTAATGTATACTTCCGCACTTTTTGAAAATAGCACATATCGATGAGTGAGCAACGTAAAGCAGCAGCATTGATCTCAGGTGGATTGGACTCTCTTCTGGCTGCGCGCGTGATACAAGAGCAAGGCATCCATGTTGAGGGTATCAACTTTTTCACCGGTTTCTGCGTCGAAGGTCATACCCATGCGATCCGTAAGCGTGATCAGAAAAAGGATAAGCGGAACAATGCCCTTTGGGTCGCTGAACAACTGGGGATCAAACTACACATTATCGATATCGTCGAGGAATACAAGCAGGTGTTGCTCAATCCTAAACATGGATATGGGGCAAACCTGAATCCCTGTCTCGATTGCAAGATTTTCATGGTGCACAAGGCTTTTGAATGGATCAGGGAAAAGCATTTCGATTTCATCATTACGGGTGAGGTGATCGGCCAACGACCCATGTCACAACGCAAGGAGACAATGCCGATCGTATCTGATGAGTCAGGCGCCCATGAGCTGTTGCTGCGCCCACTGTGTGCCAAGAATCTGCCTTTGACGCTACCGGAAAAAGAGGGCTGGGTCGATCGAAATCGCTTGTATGATTTTTCAGGAAGAAGCCGAAAACCTCAGATGGCCTTGGCGGCCCGATTCGGTATCGAGGACTATGCACAGCCCGCGGGCGGCTGCTGTTTTCTCACCGATGAACAGTATGCAGTGAAGCTCAAGGATCTATGGAGCGCCCGTGGCAGCAAAAAGTACGAATTGGATGACATCATGTTACTGAAGGTGGGTAGGCACCTGCGGCCGTCGAGTCGTTTCAAGGTGATCATCGCCCGTGAAGAGGGAGAAGCCAATTTCCTGCAAGGTTATCGCAAGCGCTACCCGCATATGAATACGGTAAGCCATGGAGGTCCACTTGCCTTGATCGATGGTGATATCGATGAAAAGGATATCGAACTGATTGCCCGGGTTGTAGCCCGCTACAGTCAGGGTCGTAATGCTGACCTGGTTGAATTGAGTTTCACCGACTTATCGGGTGAGAGCCGATTGCTTAAAGTCGCGCCAATGCCGGCTCATGAATTGCCGAAAGAGTGGTTGATTTGAGTCGACAGATAATCGATTGCCGCCGTTTGCTTTGTCCTATGCCGGTGATAAAAGTGCAAAACGCCATTCAAGGGCTGGCGCCCGGTAGTCAGGTCGAGGCGATTTGTACCGATCCGGGTGTGCTTAAGGATATTCCGGCCTGGTCACGCATCAATGGCCATCGTGTATTAGAGACAAAAAGTCAGGATGGGGAGTACATCGTGATAGTTGAAGTGGTACAGGATAGTGATTCATGACTCAGCAAGAGCGCTTTGAAGTCAGTCGTCGGGTAGCTATTGTCGGCGCATTGACCAATACACTCCTGGCGATTGTGAAACTGTTGTTTGGATTGTTGGGCCACTCCCAGTCTCTGCTGGCGGATGGTGTCCATTCTCTTTCCGATCTACTGACAGACGGTCTGGTGCTATTTACCGCGCGGCACGCAAAAGAGGCGCCAGATGAGGAGCATCCTTACGGCCATGGTCGCTTCGAAACGATCGGTACCCTGGTGCTGGGCGGGTTTTTGTTAGCCGTTGGTGTCGGGATTGTCTGGGATGCCGTTGACCGGTTGTTTAGCCCGGAACAGCTTCTGCAACCGGAGGCCTTCACCCTCTATGTGGCCGCCTTTTCCATCCTTGCTAATGAGGGACTCTTTTTCTATACCCGCCATTTTGCCAACAAAATCAATTCGAATCTGCTGCGGGCTAATGCCTGGCACCATCGCACCGACTCCGTCTCCTCGATTGTGGTGCTAATAGGTATAGGCGGTACCATATTGGGTCTTCCCTATCTGGATGCCATCGCCGCTGTTCTGGTTGGAATAATGATACTCAAGATTGGTTGGGATCTGGGCTGGACCGCATCCCAGGAGTTGGTTGATGCGGGTCTGGAAGAAGAATCACTGTCGAAGATTCGAGAAGTGATCGGTGATATAGGAGGTGTTAAGAGTGTACATATGCTACGGACCCGAAAGCTGGGGGGGCATGCCCTGGCCGACGTTCATGTTCAAGTCGATCCCTGGTTGAGTGTCTCCGAAGGCCACCGAATCGCTGAGGTGGTTCAGTACGGCCTGATCGATCGGGTTGATGTTTTGGAAGATGTCACTGTGCATATCGATCCGGAGGATGATGAGGCTGGTCCCTCCTGTGCTCACCTGCCCCTTAGATCTGAGGCTGAAGTGTTATTCGCTCGAATCTGCAATGGACTCTCCTGCTATGAAGAGAAAGAGCGTATGGTATTGCACTATCTTTCAGGACAGATTGATATTGAGCTTTACTTGCCATTACACTGCTTTGTCTCAAATCAGCAAGCAGAGCAGTTGCGCAGCGACTATAGGGCTGCAGTGAAGGATTCGGAGATTTTTAGGGATGTGCAAATCTGGTTTGGTTAGCACTATAATGGCGCGTACTAATAATTATACGCTCCATATTGGTGCATGCTTTCAGGTTTAGGGGGTTTGTACTATCCACTTTATCTGTTTGCAAGTTGAAATCTGTTTCAGTTGTTGCTCTGGTGGATTCTGATTAACTCACTATTTTTTAATTCTTTTTTATTATTTCGAATTAAGGGGTTGGAAGTACCTAAAACTGACATTGGAAGACCATTTTTTCGTGTGGCATGAAATCTGCTTTTCTGCGTTATCCAAAGCGTCCGGTATCCTTGGCCGGCTGCGATAGCTACGAATGGCTGATTCTGCTCAGCATTTAATAACTGAAAATCTTGGAGATTATGATGGCCGTAAAAGCCCTGAAGATGATCAAAGACAACGACGTGAAATTCGTCGATCTGCGTTTCACCGATACCCGCGGTAAGGAGCAGCACGTGACCCTGCCCTCCACGATAGTCGACGAAGACTTTTTCACCGACGGCAAAATGTTCGACGGTTCATCCATCGCCGGCTGGAAAGGCATCAACGAATCCGACATGATCCTGATGCCCGAGGACGAAACCTCGGTCATTGATCCTTTCGCTGACGAGAACACACTGATCGTCCGTTGCGACATCCTCGAGCCCACTACCATGCAGGGCTATGAGCGCGATCCGCGTTCTCTTGCCAAGCGTGCGGAAGCCTATCTCGCGTCCACCGGTATCGCTGACTCAGCCTTCTTCGGTCCGGAACCCGAATTTTTTGTACTTGATGATGTGCGCTGGAGCATCGACATGAGTGGCTCAATGGTCAAGGTGGATTCCGAAGAGGCCGAGTGGAACTCCGAGCGCGTCTATGAAGACGGTAATATCGGTCATCGTCCCGGCGTCAAGGGTGGCTATTTCCCTGTGCCGCCAGTCGATTCACTGCATGATCTACGTGGCGCAATGTGTCTGGCCATGGAAGAGATGGGTGTGACCACCGAGGTGCATCACCACGAGGTAGCCACAGCCGGTCAGTGCGAGATCGGCACCATGTTCAATACACTGGTAACCCGCGCCGACTGGGTTCAGATACAGAAGTACTGCACCTGGAACGTGGCCCACGCCTATGGCAAAACAGCCACCTTCATGCCTAAGCCACTGGTGGGTGACAACGGTTCTGGTATGCATGTGCATCAGTCCCTGGCCAAGGGCGGTGAGAACATATTCGCCGGTGACCAGTATGGCGGTCTTTCCGAGACCGCACTCTACTATATCGGCGGTATCATCAAGCATGCCCGAGCCCTGAACGCTTTCACTAACGCTTCCACCAACTCCTACAAGCGTCTGGTTCCTGGTTTCGAGGCACCTGTTATGTTGGCATACTCGGCCCGTAACCGTTCTGCTTCCATCCGTATTCCATGGGTTTCCAGCCCCAAGGCCCGTCGCATCGAGGTGCGTTTCCCTGATCCGACCGCCAACCCCTATCTGGCCTTCTCCGCCATGCTGATGGCAGGCCTGGACGGAATCCAGAATAAGATCCATCCCGGTGATGCGATGGATAAGGACCTATACGATCTGCCGGCTGAAGAGGCGGCCAGCATACCGACAGTCTGTCACAGCTTCGACCAGGCCCTTGAGGCACTTGATGCGGATCGTGGCTTCCTCACAGCGGGTGGTGTATTCACCGATGACCTGATCGACGGCTATATCGACCTGAAGATGGAAGAGGTCACCACCATGCGCATGACCACCCATCCGGTTGAGTTCGATATGTACTACAGCCTGTAAATTTACTCATTGAATTAATTGAGTAGAATAGCGCCCCCATTTTGGGGGCGTTTTTTTTGAGTTATGAGAACATGATCGCTTGTTTAGAGGGGTATGATTGGTCTATCCTTTAGGGCATGCGAATTACCGTACTATTTTTTGCATTGTTGATTGCGTTGCCACTGTTCGCCAGGGATGTCTATAAATACATCTCAGAAGACGGTGAGATCATCTATTCCGAACGCTATCATCCCGAAGCGGAACGCGTTAAGGTTAAAGACAATAAAAAAACTACCGCACCGCCGGATGAGCAGAGTGATGAGGCTCGTGCGGCAGCGGGTGAATACGACACCTTTTCCATTGTCCAGCCCAGCGACGACGAAACCATCCGCAACGCAGAGGGTAATGTTCCGGTTGGCATCTCTCTCTCTCCCGGTCTTGCAGAGGGGCATGTCATTCACCTCTATGTGGATGGCACCAAGCTTGATTCCGATATCAAGCAGACTCAGCTCTCTTTGCAGAAGATGACCCGGGGTACCCATTCCGTGCAGGCAAAAATCGTCGACAGTGAAGGTGTCTCTCTAAAAGAAACCGCTAGCGTTACCTTTCACCTGCGCCAGCCGGCGGTCGAGTAAGCTGAATTTCAAATAGGCGGGTTTCTACTGCCGTATCAACATATACCTCCGCTATACGTTACACCACACTAGTTAAACCTCATCCTTTCATAAAGCGGTAATACAGAACATCCAGATCCATGTGACTTATCGTTGTGCACTATAATAGTGCATGATGAGTAGTTTATTTAGCAGCGTGGATAGAACTGTTTTTGTTATCTATGGATATCAAGTAGGTTTATTTAGTAAAAAATCCCTCTCTATCCCGTTAAATTGCATTTTTTCTATGAAATATCAGCATGTTAATTCGTTTTAGTTTGATCCATCAGCAGCGATAGGAATTTATGGTTAGACAAGTCGATATTGGCCCGCAATTTGCTGTAAACAGGACATGAATTCTGATCATTCAGTCATAGGTATGGAGAAGCGGGTGCTCGATAATCTGAGCACCGCAATCCTGTTATTCGATAGGGAATTTAAACTGCAATATATCAACTCCTCTGCCGAGATGATGTTTGGTGTGAGTGCACGCAAGGTAATTGGCATGCCTGCAGGCGAGTTGATCAGTTGTTCCGGGAGTATGATCCACGAGAATCTTGAGAGGTCGTTAGTGACCGGGCAACCATTCAGCGAGCGTGAACATCAGCTGAAGGTCCACGAAGACAATGAAATAACGGTCGACTGTACAGTCATTCCGA
>JASFJX010000136.1:0-7589 GCA_050119385.1 Candidatus Thiodiazotropha sp.
GACCCGGGGCCACAAATGCCCAAAACTGGTAAAGAATAAAGGGTACCGCAATGAATATGGCCAGTTGCAGACTCAGTTTGAAGGGTATCAGGAAGGGATCGATAGGCTTGGTGGAGATCATGGAGCTACCTTCCGGCAACGCCGCACGCATCGGCCCCGCAATGGTGCTGTAGAGGTCATCGGCGAACGGGAACAGCACCAGGAACACCGCCAATACGACCAGCACCATGCGCAATACTCGATCGCGCAACTCGATCAAGTGGGAGACCAGGGGCTGTTCCTTGGTATTGCTATCGGGGGTGTTCTGCACCGACATCTCTATTGATTAGCTTTTCTTGTCGGACTCTTGGCGGTCTTCGAGAGCATCCTGACCCTCCTTCACCTGCTGGGCTGTTTTCTGTTTGATCTCATTGAGATCTTTGCGGGTCTCCTCGACGATCTCATGTACCGGATTGGCCAGGGCCGCCTGTTTCTCGATTATCTCTCGCAGTTCCTCTGCCTTGATCTCTTTATCGATATCCGCCTTCACAGTAGCAATGAATCGACGTCCACGACCCAGCCACAAACCAGCGGTTCGGGCAACCTTGGGTAGACGTTCAGGACCGATCACTATCAGCGCCACCAAAGCGATTATGGTCAGTTCCCAGAAACCAACGTCAAACATGTTGTTTTCTCATCAATGCGGTATCTGCTAGTTTCAGCGCTTTTCACTCTCCTTGGAGGTAACTTCACCTTCGACCACTGTACCCGACTCCGATTTCTCGATCTGCTCCTTTGCCTTTTGCTGCTCCTTTTGCTCGCCCTCCTTCATGGCGCCTTTGAATCCCTTTATTGCCCCACCCAGATCGGAACCGATGTTTTTCAGCCGCTTGGTACCGAACAACAGCAGGACGATGGCAAGAATGATCAACAGTTGCCAGATACTGATACCACCTAAACCCATAATCTTCTCCACTCACCGGCATTGCCGGCATCTGATTTAACCTGAATCAATGGCCCAGGTTTGTTTTATGTTCATCAAATCTGGGATCATACCCCAGATAACGGTCTTCTGTCTCCAGAGCTATTCCGTCCGTTGCGCCTTCTCCTCAAGCCCGGAAAGACCGAAACGACGCTCCAGTTCCTGCAGCACATGTTCTGGGCCCAGTCCCTGCTGAGCCAGTAAGACCATGGTATGAAACCAAAGATCGGCGGTCTCATAGACAATTTTCTCCGGATCACCGTCCTTGGCGGCCATCACGGTCTCGGTCGCCTCTTCACCGACCTTCTTGAGAATGGCATCGAGCCCTTTGGCATACAACTTTGCCACATAGGAGCTGTCAGGCTCAGCCTGCTTGCGCTCCTCCAGCACCTGGGCCAGTTGTTGCAATACATCACTCATACTGAATCCTTAGACCATTAATTCACCTATAGATCTCGCCCGGATCCTTAACCACGGGCAGGACCTCAACCCACTCATCGCCCTGCAGTTCACGATAAAAGCAGTTATGCCTGCCAGTATGACAGGCAATACCACCCTTCTGCTCCACTTCCAGCAGAATCACATCACCATCGCAATCGATCCGAATCGCCTTCACTTGCTGCTGATGCCCAGACTCTTCCCCCTTGTGCCAAAGCTTGTTACGGGAGCGAGACCAATAGACAGCATGCCCACTCTCTTTGGTGAGCCGCAATGCCTCGGCATTCATCCAGGCCATCATCAGCAGCTTATCGCTACCCGACTCCTGGGCGATCGCCGGCACCAGACCCTCTTGATTCCATTTAACCGCATCGAGCCAGCTCATAATCTCACCTCAATAGCGTGATCTTGCATATACCGTTTGGCTTCGCCGACTGAATATTCGGCGAAGTGGAAGATACTCGCTGCCAACACCGCATCCGCGCCCCCCTGCTTTACCCCATCCACCAGGTGTTGCAGGTTACCGACACCACCCGAGGCAATCACGGGTATAGGTACACTATCGACAATTGCCCGGGTCAGGGCATTGTCGAAACCTACCTTGGTACCATCCCGATCCATACTGGTGAGCAGGATCTCACCCGCGCCATAGTCGCTCATGCGCTGTGCCCATTCTATGGCATCAAGCCCGGTCGGTTTGCGTCCTCCATGGGTGAAGATCTCCCACTTCAGGGACTCGCCCTCGCCACTCACCTGCTTGGCATCGATCGCCACCACGATACATTGGGAGCCGAATCGTTCAGTTGCCTCTTTGACGAATTCGGGATTAAAGACCGCTGCGGTATTGATGGCCACCTTGTCGGCCCCTGCATTGAGCATGCGACGGATATCGTCTGCGCAGCGAATTCCTCCACCAACAGTCAAGGGAATGAAGACTTCACCGGCCACCTGTTCGACAACGTGCACAATGGTTTCACGATCGTCTGAGCTGGCGGTAATGTCGAGAAAGGTGATTTCATCAGCCCCCTCCTCGTTATAGCGTCGTGCCACCTCCACCGGGTCGCCGGCGTCACGGATATCGACGAACTTGACACCCTTGACCACACGGCCGGCGTCAACGTCGAGGCAGGGGATGATGCGTTTAGCTAACATGGTATCTCTAATCTTGAATTGTGAGTTTTGAATTAGACCGAAAGTTCATCCGCCAATTTCTGACCGGCGGCCAGATCCAGCGTTCCCTCATAGATCGCCCGACCCGTTATAGCCCCCATAATATTTGTCGTATCCGCCTTGCAAAGGGTTTCGATATCGCCGATATCCGTTATACCGCCCGAAGCGATAACCGGTGTAGTGATCCCATTCGCCAGGGCAGCGGTTTCTTCGACATTAGGCCCTGACAACATACCGTCACGTCCGATATCGGTGTAGACAACGGCACAGACGCCATCATCCTGAAAACGCCGGGCGAGCGCTATTGCCGCCTGATCGGTGACTTCTGCCCATCCGTTGATAGCGACCATACCGGAAACGGCGTCGAGTCCGACAATTACATGACCCGGGAATGCTTTACAGGCACGGGCCACAAATTCCGGTTCTTTTACAGCTTGGGTGCCAATGATGCAGTAGCTGACGCCGGCTTCCAGGTAGGCCTCAATTGTAGCTTCGTCACGAATACCGCCACCCACCTGAATCGGCATTTCAGGGTAGGCGTTGGCGATGGAGCGGATCGCACTTGCGTTCACCGGTTCACCGGCAAAGGCACCGTTGAGATCCACCAGATGTAGACGGCGAGCACCCTCTTCCACCCAGCGCCTAGCCATCTCCAGGGGATTGTCAGAAAAGACGGTGTCATCTTCCATACGGCCCTGGCGCAGCCTTACACATTGGCCATCCTTTAGATCAATTGCAGGTATTAACAGCACGATTTCGTTCCTATCTCAATATCGGTGCGGTTTGCCGCACCGTCGGTTGTTTGTTTGGATTGGCAGGCCCGAGCTCTCCCACCTCTTGAAAAACCTCGTTATGCGGGATTCCAACCGATGAAATTCCTCAGCAGCCGCAATCCGGTATCTGCACTCTTTTCCGGATGAAACTGTACCGCAAAGAGGTTCTTGTCAGCGATAGCGCTGGCAAAGCAGAGACCATAATCAGTGGTTGCAGCCACCAGTTCCTGTTGTTTCGGATCGACATAGTAGCTGTGCACAAAGTAGAAACGGCTATCCTGATCGATACCTTGCCATAGTGGATGATCGTAGCATTGATGCACCTGATTCCATCCCATATGGGGTATCTTCAACGCCTCACCGTCGGCTGCCGTGCCACCGGGAAAGCGCCGTACACGCCCCTCTATCAGGCCCATCAGCTCGGTACCCTTATTCTCTTCGCTGAACTCGAGCAGTACTTGTTGCCCCATGCAGATCCCGAGGAAGGGTTTGCTCTGGGCGGCATCCAACACAGCGCGGTTGAGGTGGTGATCGGAAATCGCCGCCATACAGTCCCTGGCCGCGCCCTGACCCGGGAATATCACCCGGTCGGATGCGAGGATCAGTTTCGGATCGTCAGTGACCAGGACCTCGTCATTCTCGGCCGCTACATGTTCAATCGCCTTGGCGACAGAACGCAGATTCCCCATACCGTAGTCGATCACGGTGATACGTTGTGTCATCGTTATACCTGCGCTGTGTTTATAGACTACCCTTCGTCGAGGGTATCTGTTCAGCCATACGGACATCTGTCTCCAGCGCCATGCGCAGCGCTCTACCGAATGCCTTGAACACCGTTTCCGCCTGATGGTGAGCATTGCTGCCACGCAGGTTATCGATATGCAGGGTCACACCGGCGTGATTCACTAGCCCCTGAAAAAACTCCTGAAACAGATCGACATCGAAATCACCGATGCGGGCACGGCTGAATGTGATGTTGTAGACCAGACCGGACCTGCCGGAAAAGTCGATTACCACCCGTGACAGGGCCTCGTCCAGTGGTACATAGGCGTGTCCGTAACGATAGATACCCTTTTTGTCACCAACCGCCTTGGCCAAAGCCTGCCCCAGAGTGATACCCACATCTTCCACCGTGTGGTGGGCATCGATGTGCAGATCACCCTTGGCTGTAATATCGAGATCAATCAGTCCATGACGGGCAATTTGATCCAACATGTGGTCGAGAAAAGGGACGCTAGTATGCAAAGATGCTTCACCAGTCCCATCCAGATTCACTGAAACATTGATCTGGGTTTCCAAGGTGTTGCGCTCAATCTGCGCGGTACGCTGCATTTCGATGACTCCGGTAATATCCGATCCGAAAAATAGATCTGAACCTGCTGCTGTTTGTTCTCTGTTGCTGCCGCTACTCATGCCTATCCAGATGCAGCCTTACACCAGATATGTTGTCGACAACCCGCCTTCTTGAGTCGTCCACCCATGAGCCTGCACTCATTAGAACTTGCTTATTTTAAAGGAAAACTTCTGAAAAGACAGTGCCGGATTAATACCGTAATGGATAACTTAACATTCCAGCCAAAATGTAACCGGGCCGTTGTTGATAAGCGCCACCTGCATATCAGCACCGAAAACCCCGCAAGCCACTGGTTGGTGGTGATGTTGAGCTCTCTCAGCCAAATAGGAGAATAGGCGCTCACCCAGCTCCGGATCAGCGGCAGTTGAGAAACCCGGCCGCAACCCTTTCTTGGTGTCGGCCGCCAGAGTAAACTGGGGGACCAACAGCAGCCCTCCTTGGGTATCCTGCAGGCTTAGGTTCATACGTCCCGCATCATCATTGAAAATTCGATACCCCAACAATCTCTCTAGCAGGCGATCGGCCTTGTTTGTATTGTCGTCCCTCTGAACACCTACCAAGACTGCTAGACCACGCTGGATCTCAGCCACAGGCTCCCCGCCGATATGCACGCTTGCCTCATTCACCCGCTGCAGCAAACCTATCATTTCAACACCTCAATGAATTTATCCGTTGTCTCGATCAATGCGGCGCGGATACCAGGCTCTGCTGCTGAGTGACCGGCATCCCCAATCACTTTTAATTCTGATCCCTGCCAAGCGTGGTGGAGTTCCCAGGCGGAGGCCATGGGGCATATTAAATCATATCGACCCTGCACAATAACACCAGGTATATCCACCAGTTTATCGCTCTCCAGTAATAATTGGTTCGGGCGTAAAAAGGCATGATTGACAAAATAATGGCATTCGATACGGGCCAGACTTAACGCAGTATGGGGATGGGAAAAAAAACCGACCACGGCGGCATTGTGATGCAGGCTGGCTGTGCGGCCTTCCCATACCGACCAGGCCTTGGCTGCCGCCATTCGTTCTATATCGTTGTCACCACTGAGGCGACGATAATAGGCATGTAACAGGTCATCACGTTCCTGTAGCGGGATTGGGGCGATGAAATCTACCCAATAATCGGGAAAAACTCGGCTTGCGCCGTACTGGTAAAACCACTGGATCTCCTCGTCACGACAGAGAAAGATCCCCCGAAGGATCATCCCTGTGACCCGGTGCGGCTGGGTTTGAGCATAGGCAAGGGCGAGTGTCGATCCCCAGGAGCCACCGAACAGCAGCCAGCGTTCGATACCGAGCTGGTGGCGTATTTTCTCGATATCATCCACCAAATCCCATGTGGTATTGGCCTCAAGCGAGGCATGGGGGACTGAGCGGCCGCAACCTCGTTGATCGAATAGCACAACGCGATAGTACTCGGGATTGAAGAAGCGGCGGTGATAGGGTTCACATCCAGCTCCTGGCCCGCCATGCAAAAATAGCACAGGAATACCATCCGGATTGCCAACCTGCTCAAGGTAGATTTGATGGCCGTTAGCCACAGACAACAGTTGGGACGAGAAAGGTTCAATGGGGGGATAGAGGTCTTTCATCGATAATATAGCCACCGTGTAGGAATATTCCTACATCATTTAGAGAAAAATCTCACAGTTACTGTATGAATAATCCCACAGTAAAAATCAGATTATGTGTCATTATTAAGTTGTCGTCATCAGGGATGTACCAAAGGAGACTTAGCTCAAGGAGAGCACAAGGACGATTAGCTTAGCCAACCAAGCCGACGACCATAGCCCAACTGCAAGGATTGCGGTTGGGCTTCTTCTTTATTGCAGCATCGAAAACGCCTTCAACCTACTCTTCAAACCAGCGCCCCAGGCCTAGCCAAAATGCTTCGCCCTGTCGCTCATAAAATAAACTAACTCCCTTATGTTAGGAATAATCCTACATCAATTGGAGAATAATCCCACAGTAAAGACCAGATTTATATGTCATTATTTGATTGTCGTCATCAGGGACGTACCATAAGGAGATACATAGCTCAAGGAGAGCACAAGGACGATTAGCTTAGCCAACCAAGCCGACGACCATAAGCCCAACTGCAAGGATTGCGGTTGGGCTTTCTCTTTATTTACACCATTGAAAACGCCTTCAAACCCAGGCTGGATGTTTCATCCGGAGGTAAGAAGAACCCTGCCCCTCTCGTAGAGGTTAAAAAGGGCATACACAAGCAGCTTATCCCGACAATTGGCGATCAACCCACCATTTTTCTCGCTGCTATCCCCTCATGTTAGGAACCTACCCCCTGCTATTAGGAATAATCCTACATCAATTAGAGAAATTTCGTACACATTGTGTATGCAAAATCCCACAGTAGAAAGTGAGATTATGTGTCATTATTAAGTTGTCGTCATCAGGGATGTATACAAGGAGATGCAGCTCAGGGAGAGCACAAGGACGATTAGCTTAGCCAGCCAAAGCCGACGACCATAAGCCCGACCGCATGGATTGCGGTTGGGCTTTCCTTCTGTTACACCACTGAAAACGCCTTCAAATCTAGCCAGAGTGTTTCATTCTGAGATGAGATGAGCCCACCCCTTCTCCTAATGATTAAATAAAGCATACACAAGCAGCTTATCCCGGCAATTGGCGATCAACCCACCATTTTCCTCGCGGCTATCCCATCAGGTTAGGAATAATCCTACATCGATTAGAGATAAATCGGACAGGTTGTGTATGCAAAATCCCACAGTAGAAAGTGAGATTATGTGTCATTATTAAGTTGTCGTCATCAGGGATGTATACAAGGAGATGCAGCTCAGGGAGAGCACAAGGACGATTAGCTTAGCCAGCCAAAGCCGACGACCATAAGCCCGACCGCATGGATTGCGGTT